>SKGH01000099.1 GCA_007117575.1 Candidatus Kaiserbacteria bacterium
AATCGAACCCGTGTCTCAACCTTGGGAAGGTCGCATTCTGCCACTAAACCAATCCCGCTTTTATGATGTGTGTAAATATTTTAATTTATGTTAGTAAGTAATGACTAATGTTAATTAGTTGATAACTGTTTAAATTAATGTTTAAAGTGTTATACTTTATACATAATCTTTAGGACACTTATTTTAGTAGGATAAGTTTATTAGTGTTATTTTGCAAGTCAGAGTATTTAATTAGACACGAAGTATATAAAAACTATTTATGACCACATCTGAGCTAATTTCTTATATACGCCAACGCCTAGATCAGGACGCTGAAAGAAGTGTTATTACCGAAGAACTAACAGGAAACGGTTGGGAATTGGAAGATGTTGAAGAGGCTTTTGCTGAATTTGATAAACAACAAGTAGATACTGAAAGTTATGATGAAGACGAAGCTGAACTTGAAGATGGGGGAGCTGATGAAGTGCAAAAAGAAGCCCCTCCTGTCTCAAAGGAGAAAAATGATTCTTTTGTTCATAAGGAGAAAAAACCTCAAGTTGAACATATAAAGAATAAAAGAGAGCCAACTGTTGTAGATAAAAAATTTGTAGCAGGAGAAAGTGATATACATGTAGATTCGTTCGATAGAGATGAGAGTAAACATGGCGGTTCCAAATTGTTGGTAATTTTTTCTTTGATTTTGTTAGTTTTATTGGTTGGTGGTGGTGTGTACGCCTATTTAACTTTTTTTCAAAATGGTAATTCAGTAAGAGATATATTTAACAAGGCGATTGATACTTCTGTAGGTTTGCGTTCGGCAAGTGTTTCAGGAGATTTTCGTATTAAGGGAATTGTTCCTTCTCAGCAACTTGAAAATTACATACTAAACGGTGCACCTTCTCCCATAGAAGGAGACACTGAACTTTCAGTATTAACAGAGTTTTCTGGAAGTTTTGATCTATTAGACTGGGAAGACATCAAATTTAGTTTTCAGTTTGATACTAGTCTTCGGGGAGAAGATTTGCAACTGTTAACCGGACTTAGTTCATTTGATTTTGGCATGGAATTACGTTTTGTAGATGATACTTTGTATGTTCAGCTAACTAGTTTGCCAGATTTTGGACTATTGTGGTTTAACCCGTCTGTTTTGACCAATCGTTGGGTATATATAGATTTGGATGATATAACCGATGAGACAATAGAAGTATTTAATGAGTCTGATGTTCCGGAGTTTTTATTTAGAGAAGTTTTTGAAGAGTTAATGGATCAAGTGGTCATGTGGTACAAAGATGACAATACTTTAACCTCTTTGGAAAGGTTGGAGGATACCGTAGTTGACGGTTCGTCAGTTTACCATTTGCGTGCGCAACTGAATGCTGAAGCATTTAGAAATTTATCGAAACAACTTAATGAGTTCATGATCAGTAATTATGGCAACACGTTAAGACTGCGGGATGAAGATGTGCTGGATATTGGTTTTGGAGTTACGACCATGGAAATGTGGGTAGATAAGAGTAATTATCATACGCGTAAAGCTTCCTTGCAATCCAGAGATCTGGAAGGCAGTATAGAAGACGAGTGGATTTTGGAAGAGATAGAATCTACCGTACGCTACAGTAATCATAACCAACCTCAGCAGATTGAAGTCCCCGCGAATGCCATTTCTTTAGAAGATCTATTAGTTGAAATATTTGGAGCAATGTTTGGAGAAGAATTTTTCATTGATTATGATGATGAGTTTTCTGAGTTTTATTTGGAAGAAGATGTAATTAGAAGTATTGAAGAGTAGTTTGGTCCTGAATTAGCTGAAGAGTGGAGGATAGAAATGGAAGCGCAATGTTTTGCTCCTATAGAGAATTGATTGCAAAGTCATGAGATATTTTGAGTGTTTTTGGTGTGCTGTAATTTGTGAAAGGTTTATAATATGAATTATAAGCACTTGCGTAAAATCAAAATGACTGGTAAAACATAGTGGTGCAGTTTTTAGTGAAATTGCCCTCGTAAGCTAATGGATAAACTGGCGGGCTTCTATCCCGCACTTGGGGGTTCGAGTCCCTCCGAGGGCACTGTTTGTAGTTTCTGATAACTTTAATTTACCAATTTTTTTGGGTATGTTTGGAATATATACTAAATAAAAAGACTTTATCTTTTTTTAATACTTGGTCTGAATAGGTACTTATGTATTTATAAATTGTCTAAAGTCTTACACAGGGGAACTTCTGTTTTTATGGTTGCTAACGCTCCTTAAGAATAAGCTTACAAAGAGCATATATTGTAATTGGTTCAAGATCGTTTGGGTCTTAATGGTTGATATGGCTACAAAACTTCGGTTCTTCTGGTGTGAACGACAGTTCACACCAAACTCCACCTTGTTTCCCGCTCATATTTTTAGCCACTCTAGACCTTGATGAGGGTTTAGACGGTTTCTTATTTTTTAATATAACTTTGATTTGATTGTGTTTGTTTCTGTAATATAATTTTGAATATAATAAATAATCACAGTATATGAATATTGAAAAACTTACCCAGAAATCCAAAGCCATATTGGAAGAAGCGGTGCAGTTAGCTTATGAAGGTAAAAATCAATACGTAGAACCTATACATGTACTCAAAGCTTTATTAGAAGTGCCTGAGACTATTATGGAGCCTTTGTGTCAGGCTTTATCAGTAGAAGTTTCAGATTTAAAAGAGGCTGTAGACGGTACTGTTAAGGCGCTACCGGCTTTGGCGCAGGCTGTAAATCCACAGATCACACCGGCTTTAAATAGTGTTTTTAGAAAAGCTGAAAAGGAGTCAGAGAGGTTAAATGACTCGTACATAAGTGTTGAGCATATTGTGTTGGCTTTGACGCAAGTAGAAGATGTGTCGATGGGTATTTTAGAAAAGCATAAAATAACCAAAGATAAAGTCGAAAATGAGTTATCTACGTTGCGTGGCGGTCAGACAGTTGTTGATGATAATCCTGAAACTAAGCAAAATGTCTTAGCAAAATATGGTGAGGATTATACCGCTTTAGCCAGAGATGGTAAACTTGATCCTGTTATTGGTAGGGATAGTGAAGTACGTAGGGTGGTACAAGTTTTATCAAGAAGGACAAAAAATAATCCGGTACTTTTGGGAGAGCCCGGGGTAGGAAAAACGGCGATTGTTGAGGGTTTGGCGCAAAGAATAGTGGCGAAGGATGTGCCGGAGTCGTTGCAAGGTAAGAGGTTGATTAGTTTGGAAATCGGCTCTATTTTAGCTGGGGCAAAATTTCGTGGTGAGTTCGAAGATCGCCTTAAGGCGGTTTTAAAGGAGGTTGAGAAAGAGGAAGGTAGGGTTCTGCTTTTCATAGATGAGTTGCATACCATTGTTAAAGCGGGAGGTGGTGAAGGGGCTGTAGATGCCGGAAATATGTTAAAGCCTATGTTGGCACGTGGTAAATTGCGTCTCATCGGCGCTACTACTTTAAATGAATATCGTCAGCATATAGAGAAAGACACTGCTTTAGAGCGAAGGTTTCAACCTGTTTATGTAGATGAACCGGATCAAGAAGCCACTTTAGCTATTTTAAGGGGGTTAAAAGAAAAATATGAAGTTCATCACGGGGTACGTATAACTGATCCCGCTTTGGTTTCTGCGGTTTTAATGTCTGATCGGTACATTACAGCCAGAAAGGCACCTGATAAAGCTATCGATCTAATAGATGAAGCCACGTCTATGGTTAAGATGCAGATGGAAAGTATGCCGAACGAGATGGATACTCTGTCCCGACAGATAGCTCAGTTTGAGATAGAATTGAAAGCATTGTCGGCAGAGAAAGACGAAAGGTCAAAAGAAAGAAAGATGGATATAGAGCAACGTTTGGCTTCGTTAAAAGAAGAGTATAAAGTATTTAGGTCTAGGTGGGAGAAAGAAAAAAGTGCTGTTAGTGAACTGAGAGAAGCATTAGCTCGCATGGATGAGTTACGTACTGAAGAAGAGAGGGCGGAAAGAAATACTGACTATGATCGGGCCGCTAAGATTAAGTATGAAGAAATACCCATGTTGGAAAATAAGGTGAAAGAGGTTCGAGAAAAACTAGACAAAATTCCTTTTGAAAAACGTTTAATAAGAGAAGAGGTGACTGAAGAAGATGTGGCACAGATAGTTTCTCGCTGGGTTGGTATTCCAGTTCAAAAATTGTTGGAATCAGAAGCGCAAAAGCTTACTAATTTAGAAAATCAATTACATGAAAGGGTGGTGGGGCAAAGCGAAGCTGTTAATACTGTAGCTAGAGCTATAAGGCGTACTAGAGCCGGTTTGAAAGTGGGGCGTAAGCCAATAGGGGCTTTTATGTTTTTAGGTCCGACAGGCGTAGGTAAAACAGAGTTAGCTAAAACCTTGGCAGAAGCCTTGTTTGATGACGAACAAGCAATGGTGCGAATTGACATGAGTGAATATATGGAGCGCTTTGCTGTGAGTCGTTTGGTCGGTGCTCCACCGGGATATGTTGGTTATGAAGAAGGAGGTCAATTGACTGAACCTGTTAGACGTCGTCCTTATTCGGTGGTGCTCTTGGATGAGATAGAAAAGGCACACAAAGATGTCTTCAATATTTTATTGCAAGTACTGGATGATGGTCGTCTAACAGATAGTCAAGGCAGGGTAGTTGATTTTAGCAATACTATTATCATAATGACATCAAACCTTGGGAGCGAATTTATGTTTGATGACTTTGATAAAGATACACGTAATGAAAAAATTCAAGATCTACTAAGAAATACTTTTAGACCGGAATTTATAAATCGACTGGACGATCTGGTCATCTTTGACCCTGTTGATAAAGAGATGTTGACTGAAATCGTCTCTATCCAACTCAAACCAATAATTGACATGTTGCGAGCAGAGAAAAATATTAATGTCGAAATTGATGAAGGCGCCAGATCAGTATTAGTAAGTAAGGGGTACAGTCCCTCCTACGGAGTCAGACCTTTAAAAAGGGTTATACAGACCATGGTGTTGGATGTTTTGGCGGAAATGATCATTGCTGGTCAAATTAAAGACGGAGATAACGTTATTATTTCTTCTAATGACGCAGAAGAGTTGATTATCAACGCTAAAGATGATTAGTATGAGATCGTTTTTGAAAAAACAACAAGAAGTAGTAGTTACCACTATATGTTATGAGAAGGGTAGAGTGTTGCTTTTTAGAGGTAGTACATTTTGCCATAATGATGGTGGTGTGTTTTTTGATCTACCCAGAGTTAAGGTATCTTTTGGTGAGGATCCTAATCAAGCTGTTTTAAGGATGGGTGAAGAATTGTTTTCACAGCCGGTGGTTGTGGGTGATGTGATCATGATTGATAGTTATTTATCTGAATCAAGGTCTAGGCATACCGTAGATATTGTGTGTAGACTGATACGTACCGATCAAACCAGGCAATTACCGGAGAGGTTAGGTAATTATTTTTGGTCGCGGGTGGAAGATTATGATAAATATGTATTATCAGCGCGTAGTCGCGATTTGTTGTCGAGACTTTTGTCAGATATGGATATTAATTGAAGTTTTGGAGTATAAAACTAGCATGACTTACACGTTTGGCGAATTTCTTTGTTGCTTTCGTCACTCAAACCTTTCATCGTACCACCAAGTACGCCTCACCCGGCTATAGTTTCGGTAAACATTTATTACTAAGAAACTGTTTGAAGTCTCACCACAAAGCTTACTTCGTTATGGTCGCTCTGCTCTCTAAGAATACGTCTTACAAACAACATATGTTGAAACCGGTTCAAGATTGTTTCGGGTC
>SKGH01000097.1 GCA_007117575.1 Candidatus Kaiserbacteria bacterium
GTTTCTGATAAAGTTCGAGGCGCTGACCCAGCCCCCAGTTTCCGTGATCATTTATATTCTTTCGTGACTGACTAAAACATTTTTTGGTTTATTACGTTAGTAATAAATGTTTACCGGAACTGGAGCTGGGTGAGGCGTACTTGGTGGTACGATGAAAGGTTTGAGTGACGAAAGCAACAAAGAAATTCGCCAAACGTGTAAGTCCTGGATTTATTCAAAAACACACATATTAGACTATCACACCCCCACCAAAACATACACCATCTCTACTGTAGACGACGCATGATTGACCTGAAGCGGGTTGCTCGCAGTTTTGTGGCATGATTACGACCGCTTGGTTATGGTCAAGACTTTTTATTTTAGTACTTATAGGTTTTTGACGATGTCTAAACTGAATAAGAATAGAATCGTTTTCATTAGGTCTATCATTTATCCAGTTACATGATTCAAGTATGAATTGTTCGTCGAAGTTTGTAGTTTTAGGTTTGTCGTTCACTGTCAAGGTGTTGGTTTCTATATTTTTGCCTACCACATAAAAAGGTGTTTTGGCGGTGTGCTTAGAGTCTATGGTGAACCCATGCCTTTGTCCTAAAGTATAAATCAAAGCACCGTGGTGTGTTCCGACCTCTTCTCCATGGATATCTATAACCGGCCCTTGTTTTAGGTCAATATAGTGACTTAGAAATTCTTTTATGTTTATTTGACCAAGGAAACATATCCCTTGGCTATCCGGTTTGTGGGCTGTGGGTAAACCGGCTTGCAAAGCTTCTTTTCTGATTGTGTCTTTATCGCTGTCTCCTATGGGAAATAAGGTGAAAGACAGTTTCTCTTCAGACAGTTGCCATAAAAAATAACTCTGATCTTTATTTCTGTCTACTCCTCTGTGGAGTTGATACTGTCCTGATACATTTTTTATTTGTGCGTAATGTCCGGTAGCTATTTTGTCGGCTTTATTCTTTCTGGCAAATTCAAAAAAAGTACCGAATTTAACATAGGTATTACACCATATGTCGGGATTGGGAGTCAATCCTTGTGAGTATTGATCGATAAAAAGTTTAGCGACTTTGTCGCGGTAGTCATTTTCAGCATCGCAGGTAACAAATGGGATGCCAAGCCAAGCGGCAACACGCATGGCGTCCAGTCTTTCCACTTCCCAGTTGCATGGTAGAAATTCCGGGTGCCAGACCTTAATAAAAACTCCAACCACTTTATAGCCTTGTTGCAGTAGGCGTAAAGCGGTCACAGAAGAATCCACTCCACCTGATAAGCCAACATAGACTGTTTCTTTTTGTATACTATTCATAATTAAGGTTTTGAGTCAATTTATACGAGACTTTAGACAGTTTTTTAGGCGCCGGCAAAAGAGATTTTGTGTTTAACTCCCTACTCTTACGAAGGAAAGTTTACAGTTAACGTAAATATCTGGCAATATTGTTACGATGTTGGTCAAAGTCACGCGCGTAGTAGAATTGTCCATCCCTAGCTGTTATATAGAAAAGGTAGTCTGTTTCGATCGGGTCCAGTACCGCTTTTATGGACGTCATACCTGGGTTACCTATGGGAGTAGGCATTAGTCCGGTATTTAGATAAGTATTGTATGGTGATTCCATCCTTAGGTCTTCAGGTGTTAGTTCAGACAGCGGTTTGTCTAATACATATTCTATGGAAGCATCTGCCTGTAGAGGCATGGATATTTCCAGTCTATTTTGCAGTATTCCAGACACCATACGCATTGATGTTTCGTCGTTTGCCTCTCTCTCTATAAGTGAGGCAAGTATCAATACTTCCTCTTCGTTTAATTTATGTTCCTTTATTTGTGATTGTAGTGGTTTTAATTTTTCAGTGCTTTTTTGGTTAAGTAGGTCTACTAATTCTTTGGCGCTAAACTCAGGAGGGATGTGGTAGGTGTCGGGGAAAAGTCTACCTTCAAGAGGAGTGGCGAGAGTTAAAAATTCTTCATATTCAAAATCAGGGAGTGACCTATGAGCGATATCAGCTATAGCCCTAACTGTTACTCCTTCAGGGATAGTTATTCTGATAAGCTCACTTTCGGGTATAGTCATAGACAAAACTTGAGCCACCTCAAAGACATTCATGGGCTCATTGAAAGTGTAAACACCTGCTTTAATGCCACGTGGGTCATATTGGGAAGCTATTGCCAGTTGTAATAAAAAGGCGGAGCGAGTTAAATTTTGTTGTTGAGCGTTTATGGTTATGGTTTGAAGAGATTCACCTTTGGTTACGGTGAATTGAGTATTTTCCTTAAAAGAAGTTGGCGGTAAAGACATAAACCAAATGATAAAGAAGATAGTTGCAGGCGTTAAGATTATAATAGCCACCATCCATACCCAGATAGACCTTCCGGGTTTTGTCGCCATGTTCGGGTCATCGGTCTCTATTTCAAGGTTTGTTTGAAATAGTTCGTCAGCATTTGCGTCTTGAGCTGTTTTGTTTAGTTTAGTATTCATAATTACCAGTTGGAAGGTTTCCCGGCGCTTCACCGCGAGTAGACGTCACTCTGGATAAGCTTGGAGTAACAGCTACCTTTCCTGGGAAGTGGTAGACAGAAGCTAGCTCAACAGAAGTGAATATTTTAGTGTTATCAGCTGGTGTATAGTTGAAATATTTTCTGAGTTTATAACTTTTTAACTCGCTTTTTTTAAGGGCGGGTATGAGGGTACCAAACGGGTCTGAGTAAAATTTATAATTAAAGTCAGTACGCCATCTGACACCAATTCCATTTCTACCTTGAACATCCCACTGACTGAAAGGTCTGATCACGCAACCTATGGTGTCACCATTAAATTTACCGGTTGGGGTTATGTAGATCCAGCGGATTGCTGTCTCGTAGGCATAATGTTGAGCATTTTCTTCCATTAACTCTATGGTATTTCTTTCTACCGGAGTTAACATGGTCATTGTTTCGTATTCACTACCGTCAGTCATAGTCCTTTTCTGGCTTCTTTTTTTCATTATTTTTTCTACTTCGGCACTGACTTCCTTTTCCCATGTCGGACTCTTTTTTAGTTGACCATATTTGAAACCGCGTTCTCGGTGTGGAGTTATTAGGATTTGAATCCATACTCTTTCATAAGGCTGGATGGAACCGATAGCTTCCAGTAAAGGGGTGAGAGGATCTATCTTCTCTTCTTCTTTTGGGAGTTTATCCATTCCGAATTCTTTATATGTTCTTATCGGAAAGGCCGAACTATTCTTTTTGCCCATATGAAAAGACATCATTTCGTAACCATTAAGGTCGTTGGGAATCTCCGCGGTGTAATCTATATTTAACTCTTGTATTTCAATGCCCGGGTATTGGCTGTACAGATCAGCTTTTAACAATGTTTTTATTTTTTTAATCGGTATGTTTATGTAAAAACGCACATCTCCGCCTTTAGATACGATTTCAAGTGAGTTTGTCAATGGCCTTTTTCCGTCTAAATATGTTTGAAACAAGTTTTCAGGATTTTGCACATTATGTATTTGAGATATAACCACCTCTATAGCTTCCGGTGACTTATAGACCTCTGGAGGTAATTTTATCTCCAGAGTTGTACGACCGTTGTCGATGGCGAATGCCAAACCTATCATAAACATCCACCTTGAGAAAAATAGAACCCCTGTCATTATAGGTAACCAGATTGGTGCCGTGGCCGCTAGAAATGCGATTATCTGTATTTCAGGCAGATTAAAAAAAGCAAAAAGCAGTATGATCTGTATAAAACCCCAAATTACCAACGGTAGTCCGTAATCAAGACCTTGATTTTGTAACCACTTTACGATGGCTCCTATAAAGGGAATTTTATTGATCATATAAATTAAAACGACTACATGTATTTGTTATCATTTTATAATTAAATGACCATTAATTATAAATATAAAAGCTGTCAAAGTTCATAATAAATAATTTTAAATAGTCTACATGATTCTACTATAAGAAGTCTATAAAACGCATTTTACGAGCACGTTCCATAGATTTATATATTTTCTGAGATTTTAAGGTTTAATCCGTATAAACAATCCTCACTCGTAAAACACGCTACATGCTTATTGTACACTAATCGATGAGCGGTTTTTTTAGTTATCTGAAATTTATTGGATAACTGTTAGCTATTGTATATTATTGGTTTTATAACTTACGCGTTTCTGATGAAGTTCGAGGCGCTGACCCAGCTATAGTTCCGGTAACCATTTATTACTAACGTAATAAACCAAAATCGTTTTAGTCAGTCACGAAAGAATATAAATAATCACGGAAACTATAGCCGGGTGAGGCGTATTTGGTGGTACGATGAAAGGTTTGAGTGACGAAAGCAACAAAGAAATTCGCCAAACGCGTAAGTCCCGGGTTTGTTTTTTTAATCAACTAAAGTATATGTACCATCGTTTAGTCGTCTAAATATGGCAGGATCCTGAAGGTTGACCATTATGGTATTGTCTTTCACGTACCTTTCTTTTCTGACTTTGGCGATTACCTCTTCGCGTCCAAGAGGACCATGTTGTTCTAGGATATCCCTGAGTACATCTTTGACAACACCGGCCGAGTAACCCCACTCTGTTAACGCGTATAGCCCTCTACCTACCAGTACAAATCGTTCATCTTTGATAAGTTCGTTATGGGTAGTGGCCGTATGTGCTTTACGGTTAAACAAGCGTTGTATTTCTTCTGCCACTTCACGAAAATGCATGGGTGAACCATGACGTTTAACAACCAAATAGGCATAATCACGTATACCTTTTACTCTGACGTTTGGACTGGAAGCGTGCCCCCATTCTCCTAAAGGATTAGAAGCTATATCCTTTGACATTAGAAGCCAGCGTTTCAATATTTTCTCATCATGTTTATCGGTTAAATCAATTAGTTCGTTTCTGAATCGGTCTATAAGTTGCTCCTCAGTTATTAATTCATCTTGATCAATTGAGCTATATATATTTCGTAGGGCTTTTTCGACCATATCCGCAATGGTTTTTTCGGTGTACCAGCGATGAGCATAGGATTGATTTTCTTTTGACCTGTAAAAGGGGTCTCCTACCACCAGCAAAAAGAAGATGTGGTCCTTAGTTTCCGGATCGTCGG
Source organism: Candidatus Kaiserbacteria bacterium (assembly GCA_007117575.1). Classification (GTDB taxonomy): domain Bacteria; phylum Patescibacteriota; class Minisyncoccia; order Phycocordibacterales; family UBA918; genus OLB19. The sequence continues at coordinate 5,078 of SKGH01000097.1, forward strand.
TTAGTTCATTTAGCAGAATTTCTTCCGCTATAACTCCTCCTCCTAAACGTTCTATGGCTTTTTGTAATTCTTTGAATACAGGCTCATATTCCGGATATATAGAAGATTTTTGTATGGATTGAATACCGTAGTTTTCTATCTGTCGCACTCGCTCGCGGGTGATGGAGTAAGTTCTGCCAATAGATTCAAGGGTTTGGGTCTGCGCCTGCTTGTTTAATCCGTATCGTTTTTCCAGCACATCCCTCACACGGTCTTGTACTACCGACAGTAATTGCTCAGTTATTTTTTTAGGGGTAAAAGTGATCATGTATTTAACATTATTTTTAATTAACTATTAAGAATACCCACTCCTAACATCAATAATGATTAACATCGTACCATGAGCAAATAAATGAGTCAATACTTGATTTTGCCATGATTTTGCAATGATCATGACTTACGCGTTTCTGATGAAGTTCGAGGCACTGACCCAGCTCCAGTTTCGGTAACCATTTATTACTAACGTAATAAACCAAAAAATGTTTTAGTCAGTCACGAAAGAATATAAATGATCACAGAAACTGGAGCTGGGTGAGGCGTACTTGGTGGTACGATGAA
>SKGH01000033.1 GCA_007117575.1 Candidatus Kaiserbacteria bacterium
GTAAAAGCAACATCCAGAGGAGGTAGATACAATGGTCGACTTTATACAAATACAAGTCATGGCTTTGACATGTATGTAATAGGTCAGTCTAACTCGTTGTTTGATTATAATTATGGGGTATTAAATACCACTGGAAATTCTATTGAAATGAGCGCCAGTTTTACCTGGTTAGGCGGTGTAGGGGAGATTGATGTTCAAGAACATGCTATCGTAGCTTTCACTCAAGGTCATAGTCAGAGTGATCTTATGAATTCCCCAAATCAACCTCACAGTCAAGCTGCTTTTACACATGGAGCAGGAGCTTATGTGAGAAACGATGGATTGAATTTAGAATTATGGGATGTTCCCGGTAGAAATACTATCATTTGGAATTACAATGGCCCTTGTGGTGAATATGTTCAGGTGACTGGTAGTCCTAATGCGTGTATTCATAGGACTACTATTGAAAATTATGAAAGAAATCCCGAACTATTTTCCAATGGATATATAACACCATATACAGGTGGTTTTCTGCAACCTAATACAGAATATAAAATAAGTATAACTTTAACCTCACTTGGACAAGGTTGGGTTAATCTAAAAGCTACGCTGTTAAAATAAGTGGCTGAATAATTTAGTAAATAATAAATGTTTACTTTTTAAATATAAATAAAAAGGTGGCAGTCTCGATGTTCGAGCACTGCCACAATCCCGAGCGCTGGGTGGGTCGGTCTTTTTTGATTATACATTATGTTTAGAAAAATGCTAATTTTTTTGACATGCTGGGTTATAATAAACAAAGTGTTTATAAACGGTGAAGATATTTATAAATATCATGACTTACGCGTTTCTGATGAAGTTCGAGGCGCTGACCCAGCCCCGGTTTCCGTGATCATTTATATTCTTTCGTGACTAACTAAAACATTTTTTGTTTTATTACGTTAGTAATAAATGTTTACCGGAACTATAGCTGGGTGAGGCGTACTTGGTGGTACGATGAACGGTTTGAGTGACGAAAGTAACAAAGAAATTCACCAAACGCGAAAGTCCTGAATATAAATCTTTTAAGACTCGCTAATATATTAAGGTCAGGTATTAGAGTTTTTTGAATTAATTACCCAGTATACAAAACCATGCGTACTTTTGTTAAGATATTTATACTTTTAGTGATTTTGTCTACTTTTTATGGCTGGCTTAAGCCGATGCCTGAGTACACATCTTTTTCAGGAACAGAGTTTAAAGTACCAGAGTCATCCATTACTCTTTTGAGTGATATAACTCACAGAGATGAGGAGGGTAATACTCTTATTGAACAGGAAATCTTTGATGAGATATTTTCTTTGATACATGAGGCCGAGTCGTACTTGCTTGTAGATATGTTTTTATGGAATAGTCTTCTAGGTGCTGCCACCAGTTCCTATCGTGGTTTGGCGTCAGAGTTGGTAGAGGCTTTGGTTTTAAAAGCGGAGACCAATCCAGATATTATCATCCAAGTCATTACTGACCCCATAAATGAAATATACGGTGGTATGACTTCTCATGAATTAGACAAATTAAGAGAAGTAGGTATACCGGTAGTGGTGACAAATCTAATACCACTTAGAGACAGCAATCCTTTATATAGCGGTTTTTGGCGGGTGACCGCACGTTGGTTTGGCAATAGTGCCAGAGGAGGTTGGTTACCTAATCCGTTTGACAATGATGCACCTTCTCTTACTTTACGTTCTTATTTATCACTTTTGAATTTTAAAGCTAATCACAGAAAAGTATTGGTCGCAGATTCTGAAGTAGATGGGCGTAGATCGTTGGTGTCTGTTATAAGCTCAGCTAACCCTCATGATGGCTCGAGTGCTCATACCAATGTGGCGGTGAGGGTAGATGATAAAATATGGCAAGATGTAGTTCTGACTGAAATGGCAGTAGTATCTTTTTCAGGTTACGAATTTATCCCTCCGCCAATATCTTTAATAAATGAGGTTGTAGATAGAGATGGCGATATGGTTGTGCAGATCTTAACAGAGGGAGTTATTAGAGATAGGTTGGTGAGCGAGATAAACCAGCTTGTTGCAGGTGATCGAATCGATATGGCCATGTTTTATCTGTCTGACCGGCATATATTAAACGCAATAATTAAAGCTGACAGTAGGGGAGTGGTAACGCGACTATTGCTGGATCCAAATAAAGACGCTTTTGGTCGCCAAAAGACCGGTATTCCCAACCGTCCTGTGGCAAGTGAATTATTAAAAAAGACTAATAACCTGTCCTTGCGTTGGTGTAACACTCAAGGTGAACAGTGTCACATGAAGTTTACTTTATTTAATAAAGGTGAAGAAAGTGTTTTGGTGACCGGGTCAGCAAATTTAACAAGAAGAAATATTGGTGATTTTAATCTCGAGACTAATATATTGATAAGGGGGAGATCGGAAGCTGAAGTTTTTATTGACACCAATTCATTTTTTGAGAGGTTTTGGAATGAAAATAATGGAGATCTTTATTCCTTAACTTATAATTATTATAGCGACGATTCTATTTTTAGATGGTGGCGTTACTATATAATGGAGCGAACCGGATTGAGCACATTTTGATCAGCTTATTAAAGAAATCGATTGGTTATCTAGATTAATACCAGTTAGTTAGCGAGTAAATTATTTTACACATTAATAAAGCCACTCGTTAAAGTGGCCAAATTCTAGCCGTAGCGACTTCCTTGTATGGTTTTTATAGCATAAAAATTCGAAATTCCAATAAAACATGCCAGTCATCGCTGACTGGCAAAATCGTAAGGAGAATGTGTTGCATGCGAGCAACATTTATAATTTACCACATTATAGAAAAGATACAATTTTCAGGTAGATACAGTGTTGGTATGTAATAAAGAGGTTTTTTGTGTCTGTGTTAACATAACATTTAGTAATTTATATGATAACTCCCGAATTAATCAAATATATTGAAGAACAGAGAAGGAAGTCCATATCGGACGAATATATTTCAACCACTTTAGTGAACAATGGGTGGGGAGAGAATGAAGTCAAGTCGGCTTTTGATCAGATTGATGCGGTAGAAAATCATAATCATGATTATAATCATGGAGTTGGTGTTGGGTTATCTGCATATTCTTCTCCTGTCAGTATCAGTGGTCGTGAAATATGGACATTAGTTATTACTGCTTTTTTAGGCTTGGTGGCTACAGGTAACTTTATTTATTTTTATTACTGGCAACATAGTTTGCAGAGAGTGGTACTGGGAACAGTTGGAAATATATCTCAATTGGAATCAGTAAATTTTTCATTAGTTTTTGATATTGATGGATTTGATGTTTTAAGTCTGGCCGGACCCGACGCCTCAGTTTTTTTATCTGAGGAAGGGTTACTTAGTCTTTATTTATCTTTAAAAGGTGGAGCTGATTGGTCTAGATCTTATAATGTTAAAAGTTGGCTGAATGCAGACTTATTTATACCTGAATTAGTAGATGAATCTGTAAAGTTTCAGTATATTCTTTATAATTACTACCTATATATAAAAACACAGGGTGTATCGAAATTGCCGGGTTTGGAAGAACTGAAGGAATATGAAGGCAAATGGTTGCGCTCTATCATGACAAGAAGAGACCAGCGATTTTTTTGGGGGTTGATAAGCGGATTTGTTAATGAAAATATTGCTCAGGAAAGAAATGGTTTTGGAGGTATTAAAAGAGCATATTCTAATATTGGGGCAACAAGTAGGTTAGATAGACAGTTTGAGGTCGTAAAATATAGCGAAGGTCGCTTGCCCACTGAAAGTTTAAACGGAGTAAAAACACAAAAATTTGCATTAACTGTTGATCTGAATGAATTTGTTGATTATTATGATTATCTGCATAAAAGAGGACTGTTGCAGGAACCTTTTGATGATAAAGAGGTTGAAAATTTTAAGAATGTATTAAAAGTTTTACAGCCCTATGAATTTTTTACTTTCAGCTTTTGGGTTGGAAATAAAGATTTCTTTCCCTACAGAGTGGAAGCTGTGCTTGGAAATGGCGGAACTAACACTAAATCTAAATTGAAAAACGTGCGATTTATTCTCGATCTTAATAATCATAATCAAGGTATAGAAGTGGAAATTCCTCAAGACTATGAAGATATAGGAATAATATTTTAAGTACTTTATTTTCTTAAAGGGGTAAGTGTTAGCCGACTGACAAATTTTTTTCTGCTACATTTATTCATTTTTGTTTGTGGTGGGCATATGTCTCTTTCTACTAAACAACGGAGAATGATCTTTGTTTTTACTGAAAAAACGCATGCTAAGCTTGGTGACTGTGACTATCCACCAAGCGCTTATAAAAGTAATGGTTACAAAGGAGATAACAGAAAAAGCACTGATACCGGAAAGTAGACCGGCGTGAGTAGTTGGGAGACCGCAGGCAACACACATATAAATCATTATAGACTAAAATTTTGTATTTTAGAAAAATTATTAACACCTTAAGTTAATAATGCTATTGATCAACTGACTGTATTTACATATTTTATGTTTTTTATAGATGTTTTAATTGAGTTTAGAATAAATATATAATTTTTTTAAAGTCGGTAATGTTTTAGTCTTGATGTTATTTAGTATCTGAATTTAACTCAGCTTTTGATATCATTTATACTCAAAGAACATACTGAGAAAAAATTATAGACTTTATGAAGATAATTTGACATAATACTTTTATATGAAAATATTAAATATCGCTTTTTTTGTTTTTTTGGGTTTGGCAGTAGTTTTAGCTGTAGTATCCATGTTCATAAATTCTCGCTCTTCAGAGGAAGTGACGCAAGGCAATATTGATGAAGATGGGGTAATGGAAACGGTCTATGTCTATGAGTACAATGATAAAGTAAGGTTATTTTCTCCAGCTCCGGGGTCCACTATAAGTAATCCTTTAGTTGTAACCGGGGAGGCGCGTGGAACTTGGTTTTTCGAAGCTGACTTTCCGGTAACGCTTTTAGATGAAAACGAGGAGGTGTTGGCTCAATGGTATGCGGTTGCTGACGGGGAATGGATGACTGAGGAATATGTAAGTTTTACAGCCACAATTGAATATGACCACCTATCTGTAAGTGGGCAGGTTGGTAGTTTGCAAATTGATAGAGATAACCCAACGGGAAAACCGGAACATGATGACGGTTTTTCTATTCCGGTAGTTCTCCCTTAAATGGGTCTGTCCCCGAACTCGATTTCTTGCACTTTTTTAGGAATTTTATGGCTTAACCACGTGAGTTAAATGGTCAAAATGTGAGTTCGGGGACATGCCCTAAATATAAGTTGTTACCTTATGGTAAAAAATAGTACTTGTCCTTAGTCTAGGGTTTTTTTAGTGTTTTTAAAAAGTTAGTTTGGTAAGAGTTTTATAATTTAGACACTTGCAGTAAGCACAACACAACATTTTGTAGGAAGAATGGTTGGCTATAAACAATTTTCATTGGAGACGGTAATAACGATACTGAATTTCAATTTGTTCATATTCTCACTTTACGCAATGACTTATACACAACACCACACCAAGCAAACAATTACTCAGTGATAGTATTAATACAATTAACAGACCAACAACTGATACTTATGTCAAATGAAAAAAATATCCTTAAAATTTTTATAGCTACCAGCCTTATCTTGTCTTTAGTTTTA
>SKGH01000108.1 GCA_007117575.1 Candidatus Kaiserbacteria bacterium
TCGTACCACCAAGTACGCCTCACCCAGCTCCAGTTTCCGTGATCATTTATATTCTTTCGTGACTGACTAAAACATTTTTTGGTTTATTACGTTAGTAATAAATGTTTACCGGAACTATAGCCGGGTCAGCGCCTTGAACTTCATCAGAAACGCGTAAGTCATGATAATTTTAACTTAAGAAGAAATATAGATTATTTCTGATATACTGAACATTATGAATGATACTGACAACCATGAGATGAGAATTAAAGAAATCGAGGCGGCCATGCTCCTACCTGATTTTTGGAATGAGCCGGCCAAGGCACAAGCTTTAATAAAAGAGATGCAAGAGCTTAAAGATCTTAGTGAGGGTAAGGGAAAGTACGACCGTTGCCATGCCATTATCACTATAATTGCAGGAGCCGGAGGTGATGACGCGGAAGATTTTGCCCGTATTTTAATGAATATGTATCAAAAATATTCTGAAAGTAAGTGTTGGGATACTCTTATTTTGGATGACCATCCAAATGATCATGGTGGCTACAGGAATATTGTCATTGAAATCAGTGGAAAGGGTTCTTATGGAGTTTTACGCATTGAGTCCGGAGTTCATAGGCTGGTGAGAATATCACCGTTTAACAGTAATGGTAAAAGACAAACCTCTTTTGTGTTGGTCGAAGTCTCCCCGGCTGTCCCGATAGAGGAGTTTAGGGATTTAGATGAGTCTGAATTGGAGGTGTCTTTTGCTCGTTCCGGTGGTGCTGGTGGTCAAAATGTAAACAAGAGAGAAACGGCAGTAAGAATAACTCATGTACCAACCGGTTTGTCAGTGCATGTGTCAAGTGAGCGAAGTCAGTTGCAAAATAGGGAGAAAGGCATGGTGTTGTTGGCAGGTAAGTTAGCCACTTTGATGGAAGAGAAGCAACAGCGAGAACTGCAGGGCTTGTCGGTTGAGAAGTCAACTAAGATAGAGTGGGGAAGTCAGATAAGATCTTACGTACTTCACCCTTATCAATTGGTTAAAGACCATCGTACCGGCAGTGAAGTGCGTACGGTAGATGCTGTTTTGAATGGTGAAATTCAGCTTTTTTTAGATTCAGCAGTTTCTTGGTCACAGGATAAAGATAGGAAATGAGAAAAACTTTTTATCTTTATGTTCTTACCGAGTTTGTTTGATTAGATATGGGAGGGAAGCACTAGGCTAAGTAGTTTTGTTATAGATAAATGGAATAAATGGCTTGTAAATGTGGGAAATTACGGCTCGTTTATTTCTTATCCGACCTGATTTAAAAAGCGCTTTTATTTTATCAAAATATGTATCTGGTATATTTTTCGAAAATCGAGTAAAATAGCTGAGTTGTTATGATTTACTTTGATAAGGTTTCCAAACATTATAACAATCGCAATTCTATTGCGATTGAAGACGTTACTTTTCAGGTTGCCCCAAGAGAGTTTGTTTCTATAGTCGGCCATTCGGGAGCGGGCAAGACCACTTTATTAAAAATGTTAATAGCCGAAGATAGACCAACCGCCGGTCAGGTGTTTTTTGAGTCCTTGGATGTACATCAGATACCTAGAACCAAATTACCTAAGTATAGAAGAAAAATTGGTACCGTTTTTCAAGACTTTAAATTACTTTCTCATAAAACAGCTTTTGAAAATATTGCCTTTGCCATGGAGGCAAACGGAAGGAGTGATGAAGAAATTGAGGAAAACGTACCCCAAGCTTTAGCTTTGGTGGACTTAGAACCTAAAGCTTGGAATTTCCCTTGGGAATTATCTGGTGGTGAAAAACAGCGGGTGGCTATAGCTCGTGCTATAGTTAATCAGCCAGATATTATCATCGCTGACGAGCCAACCGGCAATCTGGATCCAATAGCAACTTATGAGGTGGTCCAGATATTAAAAAAGATTAACGATCTAGGTACGACTGTGATCATGACTACTCATAATAAGGGTGTGATAGATGAATTAGGTCGCAGAGTGATAACTATGGATGAAGGGCGTATCGTGCGCGATGACGTGGAGGGTACATACTCTTTGTAGGGACGATATCACTTTATTTATGGAATCATTTGTAGGATTTTTGCCGAAAAAAGTAATTTTATCAAATTTTTCACACAGTAAATAATGGTGATACAATGGAGTTATGCGTAATTTACAAGTTATACTTTTAAATAAGACACTTTAATCATGTTGACAAGCTTTAAAAGAGTAATGAAGGCGGGTTTTGTAGGTTTTTGGCGCAATGCCTTTGTGTCAATATCGGCAATTTTTGTCATGGTGGTTACTTTGTTTGTGGTGGGTTCGGTGATGATGGTAGATAAACTTTTGGGAGCAGCCTTAGAAAATGTCCAATCTCAAGTGGACATAAATGTTTATATGGCTGTAGAAGCTGAGGAGTCAGACATAATGCAGTTAAAGACCATTTTACAAGCTTTACCTGAAGTGCGTGAGATAGTCTATACCTCCAGAGAAGATGCCTTACAAAGTTTTACAGAACGTTATCGAGGTGATGAAACCATTATGAGAGGTTTGGAGGAAATAGGTGAAAACCCACTGCGCGCGTCTTTGTCAATACGTGCTTTTCAAACCGGACAATATCAAGGGATAGACTCTTTTTTAAGAGAGCAACGAGCTACTGAAGACCTGCAAAATCCTCTGATAGATGAACTTAACTTTCCTCGTAATCAAGAAGCCATAGATAGGCTGACAGCCATTATCGGTGCGGTTGAAAATTTTTCATTTGTAGCCATGATAGTACTGGTCATAGCCTCTGTACTGATAACTTTTAATACTATTCGACTAGCTATCTATACCACACGAGACGAAATATCAGTCATGCGCTTAGTGGGAGCCAGTAACTCCTTTATACGGGGTCCTTTTATGCTACAAGGTATAATGTACGGTGTAGTAGCCGGGGTTATCGCTCTGGCAATGATGTATCCGATAATAGTCTCTATAGGCCCGCAAACAGAAATGTTCTTTGGTTTTAATTTATACAATTATTTTGTAAATGATTTTGTAAATATATTCTTGATCCTAGTTGGTTCCGGTGTGGCTTTGGGGTTGGTATCTAGCGTTTCAGCTGTGGCTCGTTATCTAAAGGTTTGATGATTATTAGTAGACTTAATTGCTAAATACCACCATGACTGTTCGTGATAAAAAAAATGTCAATAAATCGAATTTAAAATACATTTTCGTGGTCGGAGGGGTTATGAGTGGGGTAGGTAAAGGAGTAACCGCTTCCTCGGTTGCTAAAATACTGCAAGCACGTGGCTTGAATATTACTGCTATTAAAATAGACCCTTACATAAACGTAGACGCCGGAACCATGAATCCTACTGAACATGGTGAGGTTTTTGTCCTCAAGGATGGTCTGGAGACGGACCAAGATATGGGAAACTATGAACGTTTTTTGAATGTAGATCTACCTAAAGAAAACTACATGACCACAGGCAGTGTATATTTGTCAGTTATTAAAAAAGAGAGAAATCTGGGGTACGAAGGAAAAAACGTAGAAGTGGTACCTGATATACCACTTGAAGTTATTAGACGTATAAATTTGGCCGCTAAACAAGCTGGCGCCGATGTGGTCTTGGTTGAAGTGGGGGGTACGGTCGGTGAGTATCAGAATATTCTCTTTCTTGAAGCCATACGTATGCTTAAGCAACGTTATCCGGAAAGAGTTGGCGTGGTCATGGTCAGTTATTTGCCTGTTCCCGGTAGTGTTGGTGAGATGAAGACCAAGCCGACACAGACGGCGGTTAGAGCGTTAAACAGTGTCGGAGTATTTGCAGATATAATAATCGCTCGCAGTACAGTGGCGGTTGATAGAAAAAGAAAAGAAAAGATCGCTACTTTTTGCAATGTAAATCCAGACAATGTGATCTCAGCACCTGATGTGGAAAGTATTTATGATATTCCTTTAAATTTTGAAAAAGATAAATTATCTGAACGTTTGTGTACGATGTTGGATCTTTCTTGCAAATCAAGATCTGAATTGGAAGATTGGAAAAAATTTGTTAGAAAGACAAAAAACTATAAGGATGAGGTGCAGGTGGCTGTGGTGGGTAAGTACTTTTCTTCTGGCGAATTTGTCCTTTCAGATGTATACATATCCATAATTGAAGCACTTAAATATTCTGCTTATGCAAATGGTCTTAAACCTATAATATCGTACCTGTCTTCTCAAGAGTTTGAGAAGGGAAGACCTTTGTCTGACTTAAAAGATTATGGGGGTATTATCGTGCCAGGTGGTTTTGGTTCAACCGGAATTGAAGGTAAATTAAAAGTGATAGAATATACTCGTCAAAATGGTATTCCTTATTTGGGAATATGTTATGGTATGCAACTAGCTGTACTTGAATACGCTAGAAATGTAATGAAACTAAAAAATCCCAGCACTGCTGAAATAGACCCCAAAGCTGATCATTTAGTGATAGACGTGATGCCTGAGCAAAGAGAAAAAATAATGGGAAAAGACATGGGCGGAACGATGCGTCTGGGGCAGTATCCAACAATTATAGAAAAAGGCAGTATAGCTTCCAAAGCATATAAAAAGTTGCAGATAATGGAAAGACATAGACATAGATACGAAGTTAATCCGAAATACATTTCTGACATGGAGTCCGCCGGCTTGGTGTTTTCAGGTAAGTCACCTGACGGCCGTTTGATGGAAATTATGGAATTGCCAACTGAGGTACATCCATTTTTTGTAGGAGTTCAATTTCATCCCGAACTACAAGCCAGACCGCTTGATCCACATCCACTTTTTACTGCTTTTGTTAAGGCGTCGTACGAAAGTAAAAGTTAACACGGAAGTATGATAATTTAAAATGGTCTCTCAACGAATATATATTCTATACGCAATTACTATTTTTATTAGCTCGTTCTTGCTTTTTCAGGTTCAGCCTTTATTAGGGAAGCATCTTTTGCCTTGGTTTGGAGGTAGTTCAGCGGTATGGATCGCCTCACTGTTCTTTTTTATGACGGCGTTAGCTGTTGGTTATTTATATGCTCAACTTTTGTCGTTGCTTACTCGTGGTACACAGATACTGATACATTTTTTCTTTTTAATCTTGTCTCTAGGTGTTTTGTATCGTCATAGTCTTGTCTGGCCATCACCGATCACTTCCGAATTGGTTCATGTTCCATTACTAGGTTATGATCCTGTCTTGGGCATTGTTTCTATATTGGTGTTGAGTATCGGTATCCCGTTTGTTCTTTTATCATCTACCAGTTCATTGCTACAGCTTTGGTATGGACACGCTACTGGCAGAGAGCCTTTTTCTCTTTACGCGGTTTCAAACGCAGGATCTTTGTTGGGTCTTTTGAGCTTTCCCCTTATATTTGAGCGTTTTTTTTTCTACGATATCTTTAGGGGACTGTTGCCAATTACCCCCACTCTCTAACCAAAACAACCCTTCTAAAATGCTATAATATGGTCAATTAATCATTAATTATAGCCATATTATGCAAACTCCAGCCGAAAAAACAACCAA
>SKGH01000088.1 GCA_007117575.1 Candidatus Kaiserbacteria bacterium
CCGGTTTCCGTGATCATTTATATTCTTTCGTGACTGACTAAAACGATTTTGGTTTATTACGTTAGTAATAAATGGTTACCGAAACTATAGCTGGGTGAGGCGTACTTGGTGGTACGATGAAAGGTTTGAGTGACGAAAGCAACAAAGAAATTCGCCAAACGCGTAAGTCCTGAACTTAATACCGTTTGCCACACACAATAACGCAATCATTATCCGTACCGTTTGCATTCATTGCTTCTTCAAAAAATTCTTTTTTTACTTTCTTATTAGGCAATGAAGTAAAACTCCTCCGGCATGAGCTGGGGTTTTGTGTGGGTTTAATAAAGACAACATATTTGAACCTCTATTAAACTTATTCCTTCTTTTATTAATTTTCTATCTTATTTTCATATGTCATTTACGTACTTGTATTAACTTTTTAACTACTAACCTGATCATTTGTGTCATGGTATCCTTGTATTTATGGAAAAATACTCAGCAATAGACAAAGTGGTCGGAAAAATATCTGAAAAGGAAAAAGATGAAATTATTCGTACTCAATCAGAAATATTTAATGACCAAATATTTGCTAAACTACGTAACAAAGAACGTGAGAAAACGCCAGAAGAACTGAAGATGATTACCCTCGCTAACCAAGTAACCAACCGAATCAGACAACAATACCACTTAGGTGACTTTGACATACCGGCAAAAAATATTCATATCGTAAAGTAAAAAGACTGGCCACCAAAAGAGCCCGGAACAGCGTACTACGTAATGATGCGAGAAAGAGTTGTAATGCGAGAAGGTGTGTCAAAAATGGCATTCATGAAAACGCTCTTTCATGAACTTGTACACTTCAAATCATATAACGCAGTCCAAGTCACTACTGGAAAAGACAGGGAATCAATGGAGTATCGAACTGGTTTGTCTACAATCACAAGAGACGGCAAAAAAGAACATCTACTGAACCTTAACGAAGCTGTCACAGAAGAATTGACTAAGCGCTACGTGCTCAAGCTGTTTGAACATCCAATGTTTATGCAAGAAAAAGAAAAAACAGCGGATATAATCTTTAGAAACCCTAACGCCGTAACCAACACCGGTGAACCGTTGTTCAATGAAGATACTTTTTTCGTAACGGAGAAAAAGTGAAAAACCTGGCGCCAAGCGATTGGGCGTATGTTTGGACAAACCAATAAAAAGGTAATGCTTGAAACTGAACGCTTTAGCTACCAACCAGAGCGAAAAGTATTGAACACCCTTATTGACAAAATTTTTAAACGAAACTCAGGCCAATTTCAAGACAGAGATGAAATATTCGATGTCTTCGCAAAAGCGATGATAACTGGAAACATCTTACCTATGGCTAGATTGATAGAAAACACTTTCGGGGTCGGCACCTTGCGAACTATCAGCAATCTGGACCACGACATTGAAGCACAAACTATCTTTGTAGATACATTATGAGCATAAAAAACGAAACAAAACAAAAATAAACACAAATTAGCTCATCACACGATAAACATCATCAGTCTTAAGTCCAAGTGATTATTTTTAGTATGCTTTAACTATGTCTTGTGTTTAAATTTTTTTACTCCCCCTGTTTTTTTTTATAATCTTAGTAACAGGTTACCAGTCCGGCAAAACAAGTAAAACGGGCACCGAACTTAGATCCATCCGTCAAAACTGCCGAAACATTATTCTTTGTCCATTCATCACAGCTCTAATTTCTGAGAGTATTTATTATCAATACTATGAGTCAAACCGGTTTTAGTGGTCCATAACAGTAGAATGCAATTAAGTTTTGAAGTAAGGACTACATCATTTTCTCGATACTGTCTTCTGAATCTATTAATTCCGCATATACTTTTGGGTTTGATGCAATAAAGTTCAGGTTTTTGTAGTCAAAACTGTCGCTCTTGAAATTCCTAACAATGCCACCTGCTTCACTAACCAATAATGATCCTGGTGTATAGTCATAATCTTTCACAAAGCCATCATACGTTAAACGACCTTCAATTTTCCCAGTTGCCACAAGTATGAATTCAAATCCGGCAGACAAAGTATGCATAACATTTGCACGGCGCTGTATATTAGTTATCAAAGCTTTGTTTTCTTGATTTCGATAGTTTATTTCATATGTGAGATATGCACCGCGAAGCGGTTGTTCACTAACCAATATTTTCTCATCATTTTTATATGCACCTTTGCCAAATTCGGCATGGTAGATAATATCATTCACAAAGTCGTAAATCGCTGAAAATACTACTTGCTTATCCTTGATAAGCGCAAGCATGGTAGTACAGAACGGTATACCACGAATGTAGTGCCCCGTGCCGTCTATTGGGTCAACGAGCCAAAAACACTCACTGTCTCTATTTCCTCCAAACTCCTCACCCACAAATGAAGCTTCGGGTACAACCTTTGCAAGTTCGGCTTTTAGGTTTTTTTCGACTTGTTGGTCAACTTCTGTAACAGCATCAATTGCAAACGCACTTTTGTATTCTTTAACTTCGATGTTTCCGAATCGAGGTAAAGATATCTCTCTTGTACTTCTTATAACTTTGATAATTTCTTGAGTTTTGATTTCCATATATTCATTTTAACAATTACATGACTTACGCGTTTCTGATGAAGTTCGAGGCGCTGACCCAGCCCCAGTTTCGGTAACCATTTATTACTAACGTAATAAACCAAAAAATGTTTTAGTCAGTCATGAAAGAATTTAAATGATCACGGAAACTGGGGCTGGGTGAGGGGTACTTGGTGGTACGATGAAAGGTTTGAGTGACGAAAGCAACAAATAAATTCGTCAAACGCGTAAGTCCTGAATTAACTAACTTTTCTGACATAACTTGTGTACGTTATTCTAACGTGAGAACGGGGGTTTAAAAACAGACAAAATACAGTTTTATCGCAATTTATAATTTGTAATATTACCTTTCCTAGACTTTCAGAGATTTAATGGGGACAATATTATAATTATGAATATAGTATAATGAAATTTATCCCTGATTTGATATTTTTCTTGCCTCACAGTCTCAAATAACCTACACTCGTATAGTTGTTGTTATAAGTAAAGCCCTATCATATAACTTCTAACGTTACGTTGCCGACAAGGACTCGAACCCACCTCGATCTAGAACCTGTAGGTGACTAGAAGTCTGCAAAAAGCCGTTTCTCTTGCGCGTCAATCCTCACCTCCCCACCATACGGCATTGGAATCTGTGGATCAGTATGGCCGAAATTCATATTCTGAACGATTGGAATGGTTGGGTGATAATGACGAATGGTTTTGAGAATTGTCTCTTGCTGTTGCTTTCGATACTCCTCCTTTTGCACCAACGTGAATGGCTTATCAAACTCCCATGCCTTAGCTCTACCAACCAATACACCCCGCACTCTCGCCAAGATACCACGCTCACCAAGTGCTCGAACGACCCGAAAAACATAGCTAGCATTAGGTATCTCTTCTGAGGTTTCTAACATGAGTACGATTTCTTCAAATTGTTCGAGTGTCGGTATCGGTATGTTATGTCGTAACATCTCATCGAGTGATTCGACGCAACCTCCCCAGATCATACCGCGAGCAGACTGCTCTCCGTCCCATACATGCCCTTCGTTCTCCCAGTGTGGTCGCCGTGTATGCAAGAGTGACTCATCATGCCAATCGTGCTCTTGGTCGGTATAGGTGGCTGACGCTATCAACTCTTTCTCACCACCAACAAACAAAGCGTGTTTTATATATTCAACAGTATACGCGTCCATCTCACCCTGCATCGCATACTGAGTCATAATGCTTCCACCATAGTACGAGGGTATACCCTGCAAGAAAAGAAAGTTAGAAAAATGCGAGTTGTCACTGTAGCCAAAGAACGGTTTTGGGTTTTCTCTAAAAGGCTCTGGTGGTAAGTGCTTAATATACGTTACCTGATCATCTCCACCGATTGTGGCAATAACTACTTTTATGTCCGGGTCAGTAAAAGCCTCTACCAGATCGGCCGCACGTTCTTCGCCCGAAGCTCCAAGCTTACGAGTAGTGGGAAATTCGACCGGCTCTAATCCAAAAACAGTACGCAATCGTTCCAGTCCTAACTCATAGACAACCGGAAACATTCCCGGTGCCGCAAAACTAGGCGAGAGAACAGCAACCTTATCTCCCTTAGATAATTTTTTGAATTTATTCATTACTATATCTTATCATTCTTTTAAAAAATCATTTAGAACTTGAGCTAAAAGCGCAACTTGAAATAAGACTTTCATTTGAAACTCTTCAGAGTGCAAGAACGTAACATCCTTTACACTAAGTTATACTTCTTAAATCTTAATAATCTTAACAGAAGTGACAAATCACCAGATTAAGGTATGGTGGTTTGTCATAAGAAACAGTCTTAATATTTTGTGTCTGTATTAAGCAGAATCGCCCGACGAGGTCGGGCGACCAGTCGGGCGTTATTGTGCAATAGCCAACATCGCAATAAGAGCGACTAGACCATACGAATTTTCGTAACTGAAAGGAACTAGTTGAAACTTCTTATCAGGGTAGCATACGATGTCCTTTCTTTGACATATTTCTTCTGTTAGTTGATTAATACTACTCAGAATTGTTGTCTTAAGAAAGAGGTACCTTTCACACACCTTATCCAAGATCGCTGATTTCTGAGTCTTCGTACCGTGTGCGTACTCAAATTTATACCGCTCAAATACCTCATTTCTTGCTCCCATAGTCATAGAGAGCGACGGTAACCTATTTATGATCTATCCGGCAGGGTTTCGGTAACATTTATTTTGATCTATTATTGTACACCTCAAATGCTCAATTTTAGATGATATAATGTAGCTAATATGCTCAATTTAAATACTGACCCCACAATTCAAGACTTTCAAAAATACGTTCAACAACTAGAGCAGGAGCGCGGTTTTGATAACCAAACTACCACTCAGAAAGGTCTGCTGCTTGGTGAAGAAATCGGCGAATTGTTCAAGGCAATACGCAAACACGAAGCACAACTACGGGTGGACGAAAATTCACAAGCACACGATGTGGAAGATGAATTAGCTGATGTACTTATTTACCTATGCGCTATCGCCAACCGCTACAACATTGATTTGGAACAGGCTTTTCGTGCAAAAGAGGAAAAAAATAAGACGAGAGTTTGGAAATAACTCTCGTCTTTAGTCTTTCTTTGCTTAACTTTTCAGCACCAAATCAGTGATTGCGGCTACCGTTTACTCCGCAGTGCTGTAATCGTTGAGAACCACATACATCGCGTAACCCTTCTCTCGTAGGAAATCAATGGCCTGTTCGTAAAAATTGATCTCCTTCTTCGAAAAGTGTTCGCGTTCGAAACGCGTGCGAGCCGATCGCCCCGACAATCTCTTCTCCAATGTTCCTGCACTAGCAGTGAGCACGATAGAGACATCTGGTACACAGAACGCACTGTTAGCCGCCCATGTCTTTTTAAACG
>SKGH01000058.1 GCA_007117575.1 Candidatus Kaiserbacteria bacterium
ATACTCATCACCAAATCAAACTGGGGTGGTGCTCAACGCTATGTTTATGACATAGCCACCAATCTAAACAAAGATCAATTTGAAGTGGTGGTGGCACTGGGTGGACAAGGCCCTTTGGTCACTAACTTACAAAAAGCAAACATAAGAGTGATACAGATACCCACCCTACAAAGAGACATTTCTTTATTCAAAGAGATACTCGCCTTTCGCGATATAAGTAAACTCCTAAAAAAAGAACGCCCCCATGTTTTCCATGTCAACAGCTCCAAAGCGGGAGTGTTTGGAGCTCTACTGGGCAGACTGCACAGAATACCTAACGTCTTATACACGGCTCATGGTTGGTCTTTTAATGAAGACAGACCGTGGTGGCAAAAGCCTATACTGGCCACTCTACACTGGCTCACTGTTATAATGTCTCACAAAACGATTGCGGTGACACATACTCTCATTGACCAATTGAATTGGCTTGGGGTACGTAAAAAAAGCATGGTTATACACAACGGTCGTTCTATACCCAACTTTTACTCACGCTACGAGGCTAGAAACCGGATACTTAAATTGACCGGACCGGATACTGATAAAGAATTAATGAATAAATTATGGATAGTTACCATAGCTGAACTACACCCCGTCAAGCAACACCGTGTAGCTTTAGAGGCAATAGCAAAACTAAAAACAGAGAATCATGACATAAAATATTTTATGATTGGAGAGGGCGAGTTATATACAGAGCTGAAAAAAATGATAAATGAGCTCAAGCTGACAAACATGGTTTATATGCTGGGACACATACACGAAGCCTCTAAGTATCTGCC
Organism: Candidatus Kaiserbacteria bacterium; assembly: GCA_007117575.1. Lineage (GTDB taxonomy): Bacteria > Patescibacteriota > Minisyncoccia > Phycocordibacterales > UBA918 > OLB19. Next base: position 816 of record SKGH01000058.1, read on the forward strand.
GGCCTTTGATATATTTTTACTTACCTCTCGATCAGAGGCGTTGCCTTATACCTTGGTTGAAGCCGGCCTTTCAGAAGTAGTCAGTGTGGCTAGCAATGTGGGTGGAATTCCGGAAATAATAACTGACGGGTTAAGCGGAAGGCTAGTTCCGGCCAATAATGCGGAAATAACCGCTGAAGTTTTAAAAGAACTAATAGAAAAACCGGAATACAGAAAAAAACTGGCAAAAGAAGCCAAACGACATTGTACAAAAAACTTTTCTATAAAAAGTATGATTAAAAATACAACTTCTATATACAAAAACCCTTAATCTTTTTTCAATATCCCACCTTTAATCATACAACTTACACCATTTTTGTTGATCATTTTTCAAACCTATGGATGAGTATGATTATTTAGTATCCATCACCTCCGAAACCTCCATCACATACTTCCTACGTATCTCTCTGGTCATTGACATAACCATACCTAAGGCCAAAAACTCAGTCATCAGATGAGTCCCTCCATAACTTAAAAAGGGTATGGTCGTACCCGTAACCGGCAATAAACCTATATTCATTCCGATATGAATAAAAAAATGACTCACAAAAAACACAACCACTCCCGTTATGAACAATTTTTCAAAATTGTTAGCCACTCTGGTGGCACGATAAAGCAGGCGCCATATCAATACAGAAAACAATGTAAATAAAAAGATCACACCCAACAAACCCCATTCTTCAGCAAAAGCGGCAAATATGAAATCGGTTTCATACTCCGGTAGAAACTTAAGTTTTGATTGAGTGCCATAACCCACCCCCTTTCCAAATAACTGACCGGAGCCTACCGCTACCAATGATTGATAGGCGTTATATCCCGACCCCTGTATATCAGATAAAGGATCTAAGAAAGTCAAAATTCTTTGTTTTTGATAATCTTGAAAAGCAAACTGCCACATACCTCCAAAAGTCATGCCGGCAACCAATAAAACCATGACAATATGTTTTAACCTGATACCGGAAACCAGTACCATACCAAACCATATCAGACCTATGATGACAGCTGAGCCAAAATCCGGTTGCAGGAAAATCAAAATAAAGAAAATAGACGCATATAAGCCGGAGACAATTATATGCTTCACATCCCCTATCAGCTCATGACGTTTAGAAAAATACTTTGCCATCAAAGCTATGATTATCAACTTAGCAGGCTCAGAGGGTTGAAAAGAAAATATCCCCATATCAAAACGTCTTTGGGCACCCAACACAGTGTCGCCAACTAAAAGCAGAAGTACTAACATGACCAACATCACCAGATAAAGTACAAAGGTTGTATGTCCCAAACGAAGGAACCTATAGTCAGGTATTATCGCCAAAGACATGATGATTACAGACAAAACTATCCATAAAAATTGGCGTTCAAAAAAAACATTATCGCCTTGATAAGAATACATGGTAACCAAACCCATGCCACTAAGCAATAAAGCGGAGATTACCAGCCACCAATCAAAACCCCTAAATAAAATACTAACGGCTCGCATTTATCCAGTATAACCTCTATTTTTGAATGTCAAAATAATTCTGAATACGTAATTATTAAAATGTAGTTCCACTAAAAATAGTCATGACTTACGCGTTTCTGATGAAGTTCGAGGCGCTGACCCAGCTATAGTTCCGGTAAACATTTATTACTAACGTAATAAACCAAAATCATTTTAGTCAGTCACGAAAGAATATAAATGATCACGGAAACTGGGGCTGGGTGAGACGTACTTGGTGGTACGATGAAAGGGGCCTGTCCCCGAACTCACATTTTGATCATTTAGCTCACGTGGTTAAGCCATAAAATTCCTAGAAAAGTGCGAGAAATCGAGTTCGGGGACAGGCTCGAAACGTTTGAGTGACGAAAGCAACAAAGAAATTCGCCAAACGCGTAAGTCCTGATAGTGAAAAATAATTTACCGATAACACACCACCTGTTCTTTATTTAACGCAAAGGTACAAAATTAGCGTCTGTCTTAGGTATTATGTCAATAACGGCAGCGCCTTCCTCACATATGTCTTCAGCTATCTCACTATAGGCCTTTTCCAATTCGGCGATAGTAGGTGCTTCAAAATAAAAAGAGGGATCAGTGGCAAGATCTTTTATCAATTGTACATCACGATCAAGAATTCCGCTTATCTCAAGAAAGAAATCACCAAAACCTATTGTATATATGGTCACATTAGCATCTTTCGCACGCTGAGCAGCGTCTCGCGCGTACTGAGCCGCGTATTCCACGTCACGTAAACCCGTTTGTGGGTTAACCGGCCTAGTCACGTCACCATCAGTTAAAAACACGATTACCTTACGCGCGTCATCTCTTTGTCGACCACTTGTTAATTCCTCTAGAGCTACATTAAACGCGGCGCCCATGTTGGTATACTGAATACCATCAGTACCCATACGAGTACTACGTATAGATCGGATAACCTGATTGCGATCACTGGTCAGTGTTTGTTCTATGGGAAAAGTGGGTGTGGTGGCATATGATAAATAACCTACTTGATCATTTGGTTGCAGTATCTGTACAAAACCAACCGCGGCATTTTTAGCACTCTCCAGTGGTTCCGGTGGGTCACCGCCATCAGCCGCCATTGACCCCGATCGGTCAAGAATAATAATGACATCTGAAGATACCTCGCAACTACGAACAGTCTGAGCTATCGGCTCCGGCCAAGTGAACACGACACGCTCATCACTACGGGGTCTAAAACTGTCTACCACGGAACGAGAGGCAGTTAGTGGTTCTCCTTGCAGGTCAAAGATAGTAGCCACCACCTCAACGTCTCTAGCTCCCGTCAAGGCATTGTTATATACATAAGCTTCCAGTCTGGGACTACTATCGGCACCAAACAGTTCACGTTCACGCACAGAGAACTGTTCCCTACCGGCAGTTGCCGGTTGCCACATTTCAGGTTTATCGAAAACAATACGTGCCTCGGTCGGCCTTCTGTCACCGGTAAAAATAGGGCCCTCAAAAACAGGGTAGACACTATTGGGGGGTAAAATGGTCTCACCTTCAACACTGGTGACTAACCCCTGCTCATCATGCAACTCTATAACATATTCCAACCTAGGAGTTGCGGCTACCCGATCATGATTTTCTATATAAGCGACAACGTTGTAACGACCGGGTACTATCTCAAAGCTTCGCACCCACCGCACGGTAGGGTCAGGTACGTCAAAAGCACATATACGCACGCAAGGTCCTCCACAATCTATACCTCGCTCATCACCATTCATCTTGCCGTCAAAACAATTTCCGGGGGTGTAAAAATATACCATATACACTATCGCAAAGATCAGTGCCCAGAAAAAAACAAAGCCGGTGCCATATTGTAAACGTCTCCAAAATGCCCAAAGCCTACCCATATAGTCAATAGTATACCAGAGCTCAAGACACAATACACAACAACTGTTAATTTACTTTATATTCTAAACACAGTTCATGACAAACAAATACGAAAACTTACAAGTCCTAACTTGTACGATTTAAACCACTACCTGACAGATTGGACTACGAATTCACCCACCTCTGACAAGTATCCTGAGACTGTAATGTTTTGACCTAAGGTGAGACCATCATACCAGTCATCACTCAAACCTTCAGGCAAGTCAAACCTTAAAATCTCTGTACCATCATTGACCAACACACTAACCCTTCCATCGTCTTCTCTTATCATTTCCAACACTACACCAGACACCTCTATAGATGAACTATGAGTGGTATTTTCATTTTCCTTAAGCGAACCGTCTTCGCCATCCTCAACAAAATCCGGATCAAAAACCCCATTATCACCTTCTTCACCAACCTTTTCAACATCTGTACTATTTGGAATTTCGTCAACTACTCGCTCAATATCACCATCAGGTGGAGGAGAGTTTTCTATATATAATAAATAAACCAATGCAGTGATTAGGATAATAATTATTATATAGAGCACTGACTTTGGCATGAACGATTTTAAAACTGCAACCGGAATTAAACTAAAAACAAGCAATTGACCAATTTTGCTAAACGCAAACATTGTTGCGCTGAAGCTTCAATATTATAAAAAATTGATACAACTTAACTTCTTTTTGTAGACACTGTTCTTAGCACCTACCTACTCTCCCCCTTGCGGAGTACCATCGGCACTAGAGAGCTTAACTTCTGTGTTCGGAATGAGAACAGGTGTACCCTCTCCGTCAAGGCACTAAGAACAGTATCGACAAAAACGCGTTAGACATTTTAGGCCGAGTAATGATGCCGTTTTAATTAAAGGCATCGGGACGACAGGACTTGAACCTGTGACCACCCACATCCAAGGTGGGGGCTCTACCAAACTGAGCTACGCCCCGATAATTAAAACAGCGATAGTCACAAAGACCATTACGCGACCTTAGAAACTGTTTGAAGTCTCACCACAAAGCGTACTTCGTTATGGTCGCTCTGCTTTCTAAGAATAAGTCTTACAAACAACATATATTGAAAC
>SKGH01000051.1 GCA_007117575.1 Candidatus Kaiserbacteria bacterium
ACCACCAAGTACGCCTCACCCAGCTCCAGTTTCCGTGATCATTTATATTCTTTCGTGACTGACTAAAACATTTTTTGGTTTATTACGTTAGTAATAAATGTTTACCGGAACTATAGCTGGGGCTGGGTCAGAGCCTCGAACTTCATCAGAAACGCGTAAGTCATGTATTTGTAGTATTTTGATATTAGGCCATCACTGCGCCAACCAGAACCATACTGGCTATAATAAAAACAGCCACCCCTATCCATATCCATTTGATTATTTTTTTTGATTTTTTATTATAAAGAAAGCTCATATTTCAAGTATAAAGTAATGTTTATCGTTTGCTAATAGCTAACGTGTGTTACGCTAATTTTTATCAGCATTTATTTTATCATGTATTTATTGTATTGTAGAGCCTATGATGTCTTTTGATAAACATAGCGCTTTGAATCATTTGCTATATTCTAAGATAACCATTTTTCTATTATTAGTGGTTGTTATTTGGTTGGGTAAGGGAGTTTGGGATAGGTTTCAGGTAGAAAGAGACACCTTTTTAAAAAGAGTTGAAGTAGAAAGTGAATTAAGAACCCTTAAAGACAGGCGTGATGTTCTTGAGGCAAGGGTTATATACTTAGAGGAGGAAAGAGGTGTTGAGGCGGAAATCCGTAGAAATTTTGATGTGGCCAGAGAAGGTGAAACCATGGTTGTCTTGCTTAATAGTCCGGCAACCTCCAGTGAGAGTAAAGAAATAGCACCAATTCACAATATAAACAATAAAAAGCCATGGTGGCGGTTTTGGGATTAGCTAAATTAAAGCAGACTGTCTTTAACTTTAAAAAAGATTTGTTTCTGATTTGAATTATTGATCAAGACAATGTTATACTTGCTCAGTTGCGCGCCCCGGATCTCATTGAAGTGTATAAAGTTTAAGACAATTATTATTTAAGCAGAATTTAGTAAATTGATCAGTGGGTTAGGCAATGATAAAAAATATGCAAAAAACAGTAACAATATATAGCACGCCAGTATGTCATTTTTGTCATGCGGCAAAAGATTTCTTTAACAATAACAATATAGAGTTTACCGAGTTTGACGTGGCTTCAGATACTGAGAAAAGGCAGGAAATGGTTGATCTGACGGGTCAAATGGGTGTGCCTGTGATAAAAGTTGACGATGATGTAGTAGTTGGGTTTGATGAAGTCAAACTATCTGAACTGCTGGGTATTGGCTCTTAGATATATTCTCATATCTATAGCTCGGTTAACTGTTCAAACACCCGTCTAGATACTTGATGGGTGTTGTGCTGTGCTAAATGCTGTAAACGTTAAGAGCTTTTAGCAAAGCCTCGGTAGTTCAACGGATAGAACAGCTCCGTCCTAAGGAGAAGATGTGGGTTCGATTCCTGCCCGAGGCACAAATATTACTTTCTGCATGAGAAGAATTGCCTGTAAAAACTTTTGCTTGTTTGAATTAGTTTATCTTCATTTGTGGTTGTTTATATGGGTGGTCTAAATATGGATGTTTAATGAGTTTTTGTGTTTATAATCTTAGTTATAAACAATTAACTCATGCTATATTAAGAAGATGGATAATGCACCACAACATAATACCTTGCCCCGTTGGCTTATAGTCACTTCTATAGGAGTGCCTGTCGTTATTATTTTAATAGCCGTCGTGGTAGTAAATTTTCCGAATTGGACGATGAAGATGAATTATGACCTTGTTTATTTGGTTTGTGATGGACCGGGTCATCCCCATTCAAATCTACACAACAGGGTTACATGTGAGAGATATATGAATGAAAGATATCAGGTGATTGACGGCAGATTGAATGTTCTTGATAAAGATGTAGTTTTACAGTCTTTATTCCCTGACTATTTAAGCCTTAGGTACACCACAGACAAAATGACAAGATGGTGGCAGGTGCGTGTATTTGTTCATAGGACTAGAGAAAATATTAGTGTGGAAGTATCGCCTGAAGAGTTGCGCGATAAAAATATTATCACAACCATATCAGATCCTGATGGCACTCGGTTGGTTAGCGAAAGAGTCTATCATGGTGACCCGTTTTTCTTTGGTGGCAGCAGATATACAGTAACTAGGTTTGTGCGTGGAAATGGTGCCAGACAGGCTGATCTTGTTGTATCATCAATAAGTTTTAATAACAACTTTAAACAATTAGGTTGGATAGAACGCTAATCCGATTATTTTTATGGAAAAAAAAGATGCCTTGGATCAAATAAAGCTTTGGATAGATTCCGGTCTGGTTAGCAGTAAAGATGTGCTGGAGATGTTTGATGATGGAGGTGTTGCGGGTGTTGAACAGAGACATGCACAAATACATAGCAAACAGGATAAGCTTTCATGGCGATCAGTTATCACCTTCAATAAGGTTCTATATCTATTAGGCGGTTTAATTTTGGGTATTGGTATAATCACTTTCATTATTCAAGTATGGGATAGTCTTGGTGATCTGGGTCAAATTATGATCACATTTGGCGTCGGTGTTTTGTTACTGTTTTTAGGATTTAACTACAATAAATATGGAGCCAAAATGCTGTCATCTGTTTTAAATACTATAGGTCCTATAATTTTTTCATTAGGATGCGCTGTATTGGTATCTATAATATACGAAAGAGGCTGGTTAGAGATAACCGAATTTACAGTCTTTGGTTTATTATTATTGTTAACGACTTTTTATTTCATATTAGGTATTTTACAAAGATCTACCCAACTTATCTTTTTCTTCATCGCGTTTGCCATTATTACTATTTATTATTTCTTTATGGTTGTATTGTTTGAATCTTGGTCATTAAGTTATAATACCCAAATCCAAATTATACAGTGGTTGACCATCATTATCGGTGCCAGTCTACTGTGTGGAATATTACCCATTAAGCGTACTTTTGCCTCCGGTTTACATGGTTTGTTCGGTTTTTTTGGTATTAATATGATTTTGTTTACTGTATGGTTTAAAATGTTTGATAGTGGTTTGTGGGAAATCTTTTTCCTGTTTATAAATTTAGGCGCAATTGCTTTGGTGGTATTTATAAAGAGTACTTTGTTAATGGTGGTAGCGGTATTGCATTTATTTGCTTATATAACTTATATTACCAGTAGGTATTTCGCTGACTCTCTTACTTGGCCGGTAGCTCTTATATTTTTAGGATGTATCTTACTTGGTTTGGGGTATATGACTGTGAGAATACATAAGTACTATATAAAAGATGCCGGTGAACATGATACTTTTTTACCTAAGATAGTGGATTAATCTTTACAGGACTTACGCGTTTGGCAAATTTCTTTGTCGCTTTCGTCACTCAAACCTTTCATCGTACCACCAAGTACGCCTCACCCAGCTCCAGTTTCCGTGATCATTTATATTCTTTCGTGACTGACTAAAACATTTTTTGGTTTATTACGTTAGGAATAAATGGTTACCGAAACTGGGGCTGGGTCAGCGCCTCGAACTTCATCAGAAACGCGTAAGTCATGCTTTAATTAAAATGTAGTCGTTTCTATACTCCATTCACATTTTTGGAATAGGTGATAACAAGTTTGATTATTCGTTATTGATTTGTTATTTGAATCGTTAGTTCATATGGTAATCACACGTATAAGTAATTAGTTACAAATCTTATGTCAAAAGAAATTAAACACGAACTTAGTCATGAAATAAATATTCGCCGACTAAAACCTATTGATGTAGGTTATGAAAGTCCTAAATATATTGCAGAAGTGGTGGATGCTTCGTCAAGTGAACCATACACAATGTTTGTAAAATCTATGTATGATAGAAAAGATGCGCTTAGACAGCAAAGACGTTGGCATGACCTGAAAATGCTTGGTGTTAACGTACCGGAAACAGCATGGGCTCATAAGTTTGAAAATGGTACACAAGCTTTAGTGGTCACAGACTTGTCTGAAAATGGTAATAAATTTGTACTTTCTTGTAATAATCCGGAACTTAAAACCTTGGGCGTAAGAACTGCAATTAGGTCGATGCCTTCAGAAACAAAACAAACTATCAGAGATCATTTAATATTGTCTTCTGTCGCTGTTGCCGGGTTGGGGTCTGTGCATATTGAAAGAAGGTACTCATTGTCAAATAATACTTTTGCTCTAGTGATAGATATACAACATCCTGAAAATGCCATACCGGTTGCTATTGATTACGGAATCGATTTACATGAACATATGCTCAATGAAACAAGACAAGATCTTTTACGTATCAGCTTAATAGGAGTTGGTTGTTTTTATGCCGTTGTTGTGGGTGAAGAATTGGAGTTACCAGACAGCCCGGTTTTTACTTCAATTGATAGGGTGGCGTTAAAAAATTACTGTCAAGAAGTATTGGAATTTTCCTGGAATGAGGGTTTGAGAGAGTAGAATATAAATTCTGTAAATTACCCAAAGAAGGGCAGAAAAGGGTAATCATAACTTGCCTGATGGTAGAACCAGGTAAGTTCAGTAGCTTGAGTACCAGCTACCATCGGCTTGTATAGCAATGATTTAATGGCATTTAGGCATTTTTAAGGTTATACTGGCTGGATATGGGAGAAGAAAAAAGGGAGACAATAGCTGACTTGTTAGGGCGAAATCATAAACTATTGCTTGAAAATAATCGTATTTTAAAGCGGATGCAGAGAAATGCTCGAATCGCCTTCTGGACACGACTGTTAATCATAGCAATTGTGATTGGTGTGCCTGTATTTTTTTATATAAATGTTGTTAAACCTTTTCTGGAGTCGCCTATAAACGTAGATTCGTGGTTTGAAGCAAATATTTCTACTGAAGATATTTCATCTTGGCTTCAAGAAAGGGTGCAGATAAAAGATTGAAAAATGAATATAATACAGTACAATAGCTGTTAATGCTTGGGTAGCTCAGTTGGTAGAGCATTCGCCTGAAGAGCGAAGGGTCGGCGGTTCGAGCCCGCCCCCAAGCACAACGAAAAATTAAAAACTAGACATTTAAATAAGCTAGACAACTTTATATTTATTTAGGAATTACGTACTTTTTATGAAGTTCGCGGATTGCCAGTCTTGGTTTTCATGCTTATATATATTCCAAAGCAACTTACTAAGACCAAGAAAAAATAGAATCATGACTTACGCGTTTCTGATGAAGTTCGAGGCACTGACCCAGCTCCAGTTTCCGTGATCATTTATATTCTTTCGTGACTGACTAAAACATTTTTTGGTTTATTACGTTAGTAATAAATGTTTACCGGAACTATAGCTGGGTGAGGCGTACTTGGTGGTACGATGA
>SKGH01000001.1 GCA_007117575.1 Candidatus Kaiserbacteria bacterium
GAAATACCTGAAAATATATGTACAATAACAATGTTGTTTTAGTCTAGAAAAAGAAATCAACTAAAACACAAATAATCCGCGGTAGCTCAGTGGTAGAGCAGTCGGCTGTTAACCGATTGGTCGTAGGTTCGAATCCTACCCGCGGAGCATATAAAAACACAAAATACGTCCTTATTTTTAGGTACGTATTTTGTTAATAATCAGTTAACTAGGATGAGATTCGAACTTTAGCTAAAAAATCCTCTTCCAGATCATTCCGTCATTGGACATCTCCAAAGCTTTCCCGTTTTTCATTTGTGAGAATCTTATTTCTTCACCAGGTGCGCCAAAACCAGATTTGTCAGAGTTAACAAACACCTGCTTCTTTTTTAGTTTCAATACAGACCAGGTCTGCACAGGATTTAGCGCTCCAGATGAAAAACTAACCAGGTTCTTCCCTAGTGAAACAATCGACAGATCACCCCATCTGCATCGATATATGCCTGAGTAATTATCACTTGCGACATATGAAATATCTTTCGTCGATTTAAGTTTGTAGATAAGTCGCATTACATTGTTGCTTACTGCCCACGCTGTGTTAGAAATTGTGTTTGTTAGAACAATTACTTGTATATTATCGTTCGGTTCAGAAATAGCATTAGTTGTATACCCAGCAAACCCGCCTGAATGGCCACACGTCAATTGTCCTGATTCCTTATCCAAAGCAAGACCGAGTCCGTATCTCTTATCATCGCCACTGATATTGTGGACTTGCATCATCGCTTTTCTTGATTCTCGCGACAATACTGATTTTTTACTATCTATATGCAGTGAAGCAAGAAAGATTGCTAAATCTTTCACGTCAGAGATAAATCCAGTAGCGGGTGCATAGGCATTGGTAATAATATCTGGCTCTTGAATTTGCAGTGGTTCATCTGGTACATAACGAGAATATCCATACGCAAGTTTTTTTGGTCGTGCACTAGGCAAATCAGGCGAGGTGTTTTTAAGACCAAGCTTTTTGATTATGTTTTCAGAAACGTATTCAACGTATGACACTCCTGAGACCTTGTCTATAATTGCTCCTAAAATTGCATACCCGTGATTTGAATATTTAAGTGTTGTGCCATTTTCAAACACAATTGCTTTAGCGCTAATTGTTTTATCTAATTCTGATGGAAAATTATCTGTAACCCACTGCTTGGTAGTGCCGTCACGAAAGAGTCCAGAATTATGCGATAGCAACTGGCGAATAGTGACATTTGTGAGATCTGTCTTTTCTTTTTTACCCTTAAACCAAGTGAGATATGAAGAAACGGTATCATCGAGACGCAATAACCCCTTTTCTGATAATTGCATTATCGAGACAGCTGTAAACATTTTTGACATTGAAGCAACCCGAAACTGAGCATCTTTGTGCAGTAAAGTACCCTTTTCGACATCAGAATATCCAAATGCATTTATATATTTAGGGACACCATTCACGGCGATACATACCACCGTACCAGGGGTATGATCGTATTGTATTTTTAATGGAAGCCAATTATCTACTACTTTCCCAGCCACTTTTATTGCTATATCAAAATCTTTTTGCATAAAAATAATTTTACCATTTTATTTTGCCAAAGTTAACAAATCACCGATCTGTTTCAAGTGATAATTTGTGTTCGGAAAAGCCATTTGCCACTCAAAACTTCGAAATACGTCCTCCATTCGAGCAAGTCAGGACTACCAGATAGTTCTAGTACTAGAATAAAACGGAGAAGCTATTGAAAAACAGTTTTTTTTCATTTAAGGTAGGGTTCTGAATTAAATAATTCAGAAATGCTCGTTTTTCGTGTATTTCAGAACTTTCAAATATTATCTTTGCTCTTTTAGCAAGTGAAAGTACTGTAGATAACGTCAATAAATAGTCTTTTTCTGCTTTTGTATATAAATCAATTTCAATTCCTAACTTAAGCTGTTCATGTTTAAGCTCTTGCAACTTTTCTTCATATAATTCCTGAGTGATTCCCCGACCAGCATCGCTGTCTGCGTTTGGGTCAAATCTGCAGTAAAACATTCCAATTTTTTCTACGTTTCTGTTTAAGTCAATCCACTTCGTCTTTGCAACATATTCTACGGATTAGCATAAGCTAAACTAGACTGGAGCCTTTATGGTAATAAACAATCAAGATATTGGGGGGATTATAGTATGATAAATATAAATTTAAGTATAAGAATATTAACGCTATGATTAATAAGACAGAAGGAATCACTAGGGTTTCTTTCTCCTTTGGAGTATCATAGAGCGTATTATGAGATGAGATGAGATGAGATGACAAATGTGGTGAGATCGTACAAAAATTTGACAACCACTATTAAATACATCAACATATATTCAGGTTCATTCAAAAAACAAGAGGTATAGCACGTGTCTACTTATAAAGACGGAATCACTAATGCTGACTATGAGTTTCAAACCAATAAAGCGCAAGCTGTCGCTCAAGTGATTAAAGTCATAGATTTTAGAATAAGAGGCAAAACATGGAGTTGGAGACAAATCGGTATCAGGTTTGACGCCCCTAAGCAGTATAAAGACTGGATGTGGCCTCACATAATGGAATACTACACAAAAAGAGGTTGGTTCATTACCAAATACGAAAGAGAGGATTGTCTGTATAACAGGTATTGCTCAATTGAACTAATCAATGAATCTCTTCGTAAAAAAAGAATGAACACCTGCATGATCTTGTTATTGTGCGGTATATTTGTTCTTACCTGCATAGTATCAGGCAATTTATTTGCTCTATTTATTTATATAATTGAAAGATAGGTTGGTGCTAGAGATAAATGGTTAGCGATGTTTCCAAGTTCTAAAACAGCTAACCGAACCCGACCGGAGCACACAACCTCTTTCTGAAAGTTTCATACTTTGACCTTAAACCTTTGACCTTAAGCACTCACCTGTTTAAGGTCGTTTTTCTTCATTGTTTAAAATCATAACTAATTTATCAAACCAACGCTTAACGGAAGCATGACTCTGAAGCAAAACAAAATTTGACATAAATATAAAAGTGTGATAGAAAGCTGAATATTTTATGTCAAAAATTAATTTACTTGGAATAGGTTTATTATTCACTGTGTGTTTACCGGTGCAGGCTTTTTATTATACAAACCAAAATTTTTTAAATCTAGACCACGAAACTCCGGTTTATTTTGAAACCACATATAGCGGTGGCTTCTGGGGCTATACAGACACAGGCAGAGAGTTTACTCAAAAACCCATAATAAACGACCTTGATCTTCGTATTCACCGGTTCACAATTGACGAAGTATTTTTTTACATAACAGACCGAGGTCCGATTTTTGCTGAATCAGACCTACAAGCAGTATCTATTTACTACACCTTATCCTAGTCACTCCACTTTTTTAGTAGACCTCTATCAAACCAATCTTGACATAAACTGTAAAAACAAAAAACCCACCTCGTGGTGGGAGATAGGGTTTTTTGTAGCTCTAGGCTATTGCATTTTATTAATCTACTTTTTTTACTAAACAAGTTGTCTAGTAAATCACTTGGTTATCTAATGACCAACGAATTGACTCGAGTAACTAGAAAGTTGGAGTTGCTACATAAGTCAATGTAGCACTATACTCACTTGCGGATTGCAAAGGTGAGATTTCGATCGTGTATCCAACCTTTGTTCTACCTACTCCGGCAGTTGAGCCATCAGCAGGACCATTGTGACCCATAACAGTTCTTGGTGTAGTACTGGCAGATATATATTCGCCAGAACCAAACTGTGTGAGTCTTCCAGGTATGTCATCATCTTCCGATGTTACACCCCAGTGTCCCCAAGTATCATCATCTGCAAGCAGATTACCTGGCGCAGCCCATGGTGACGGTGTGTCTGTATCAGACCCATTCGAAAATGAACTGATATAGTCGCCCGTGACAGACCTTAGGTAACCGTCCAATTGGACCGTAACTACATAGCCAGCACTGGCGTTAGTAGATACTGTAAGTTCATGAGCGGTTGTGGAAGCCACAAAAGACTCAAGAACACCAAACGGTATCGCAGTCGATGAAGCTACACCGGTGGTTGAGGTACCATTAACCATTTCGCCACTTCCTAAACCTGCAACAGTAAAGTTGAAAATGGTTTCAACAGTGGCGGTTACAGTAATGGCTTCTAAGATAACCACGTTGGTTGCACCTTTATCAAGGGATCCACTGGTAATCTCTATACGGTAAGAACCTTCTTCATCAGGATTTTGTATCTGGTTTGTTCCACCAGCATTAAGTCCTATCAAGATCTCTACCGGTTCACCAGCACCTATGGTTTCAGTACCGCTAGTAATAGTCAGTACATGTCCGTTAAAGGATACTCCCCATGTAGCACCAGACACAGTATCGTCTATGGTTTGCGGGGTGCCACTTGCAATTAACTGTATATCCGTATGATCAACATCACCGATGAGAAACTTACTAGGAAAAGTAACAGTTATGCTTTCACCTGTCCCAACGCCGTTGGTTGCGTTAAAGCGTATGTGGTGATCAGAATCAGCTTCAATGTCTGAATCTGAAATAGTGTTACTTACGTTTGTTAAATTTGCGGCACTGGCAAATTTTAACGAAGGTAGACCAAGCGACCATAAAACAAGCGCTAGACCTACGATAAATGCAATAGTTTTGAGCGTTCCAACGGAATTTACCGTTTTGAACATAACTCATACGTTGTACTTAGCTCGCATTTTTAAACTAACAATAAAAAATGATTTGCTAGTTATTGGTAATAGTGGTGGTTGCACCATTACAAACACTAAGGTCTCCACTCCTTTCGTGTCTTAATGCGAGCATACCTACCGCTTAACACCCGGCTGAAGTGCCCGATGCAAACTAAGTCGCACCGCAGTGAACTATAACTTTCACCTCAACGATAGATACTCACTGATTATATATCAAATGTAAATGTTCTATAAGATATTTATACACATCAGCTTATAAAATTTATATTCTCCTGACTTACGCGTTTCTGATGAAGTTCGAGGCGCTGACCCAGCTCCAGTTTCCGTGATCATTTATATTCTTTCGTGACTGACTAAAACATTTTTTGGTTTATTACGTTAGAAACTGTTTGGAGTCTCATCGAGGTCCGGAGTGGCTAAAAATATGAGCGAAAAACGAGGTGGAGTCTGATGTGAAC
>SKGH01000037.1 GCA_007117575.1 Candidatus Kaiserbacteria bacterium
CCTGTACGTATTTGTCTGGACATACTGTCCATAGCAAAAGAAAGGTTGGTCATTACGTTTTGCATATTTTGCACCTTCAGATTTGCGTCCAATATAGCCAGAAGCGAGCTGATACTTACAGTCACCACCACTAAAAACAAGGTGAGAGAAACCAATACTTCTATTAAAGTAAATCCTTTATTGCTGATGTTTTGGTTATTATTAATCATAAAAAAATTATGGTGAAGAACTACCAACACGTATACGCCCCACACTGTTTACATACACACTAAACGTTTCCCCGCTTCGTTTGCTGGCTATCACTATCTCCACTTCATTTACCGTATCACCTGAATCATTAAGAAGTATAGCGTCAAAATTAGGACGCTGAAAACCTATGGTTACATTGTCTTGCCCAGAAGATCCGCCGGCTATTAAGTCATATATTTCAAACCTGGGGTCCAAAGCGGTACTTCTGATTGTTTTTGTGGGGTCATTAGAATTATAAGTTGGATTAGAGCTAAAATCTTCATCAAAAAACAGTATATATTGGTTAGTAGTACTATCTACATAAATGCCATATTCGGTACGAAATCGAGTATCTCTTCCTCTCACACTCACCCCCAACACCTGCGCTTCACGTATACTTAGTGCTATATCGTAGGCTTGGTTTCGTAACAAAGTGGTACTGTCAAAGCCGGAGTACTGAGCTAAAACAGTGGCAGTGATGATGGTTATAATGGTTATAGACACCAAAACTTCCAAAAGAGAAAAACCTAGACTTTTTATCTTTAAATGTTTTGATTGCCTGTTACTCATCTCAATTTACATTACCAACCAAAAGTTACTAATTGCAACACATTTACGTCCCAAAAGAATACTAACAAAAAAGCAATAATGATAAACGGTGCAAAAGGAACCTCACTCTTCATTGTAAGCTGTTTTAAGCTACTTGGTAAGCGAGTTTTTCCCCTACTGACCTTAAACCATTGAAACATTATCAAAACCAAACTAACCCCGGCTCCTACCCAAAAAGAAAGTACAATGAACGAAAAAGTAGAACTCGCTCCCAAAACCAAACCTAAAGGTACCGCCAGCTTAACGTCACCAAAACCCAACCATCTTCCACCTGAAAGTAACCATAGCGCTCCATATGAACCACCGGCAAACACAGCTCCCAACAAGTGGTACAACCAAAGCTCCGTCTCGCTTGAAAACAAATCTACACTCCAAAACCAAAGCAAAGCGCCCAACAGTGTCAGCCAAACCAATTTGTCAGGTATTATCAGGTGAGCTATGTCGTAGGCGGTTATGACCATGAGTAGCGATACTAAGACCAAAGACACCAACAGCGGTAAACCAAAAGGTATGTTCAAAAAAGCCAACACGAACAGAAAAGAGGTTGATGCCTCAACCAACAGATAACGCACCGTCACCCCACAACCGCAGTGTCGACAAAGACCACACTGCACAAGCCAAGACAAGACCGGTATCAGCTCATACCAAGTAAGTTGTTGACCACAAGATAGACAATGTGAATGACCCGACAAAGACCTTCCCGTGTTAAAACGATAAATGACCACATTCAAAAAACTCCCAATTATGGCACCCAAAACAGCCACCATAGTGACTTGATACCAAAACGGTAAGGTGAGGAAAATATCCATGCAATATATTATAACCTACATATAAAAATAATTATTAAAATAACTAATTTATATTAACCTTTTATTACTCAGAAATAACTAGCGGAAGTATTAAAAGTAAATTTAAATACAAAGAGTGACGAAAGAAAGTTAGTTGAAGTAAAAACATCCACCCTGCTACCTTCCCAACAGAACCAAAAGGGCATTAAAACTTGTCTTTGTCCATTCATCCTAGCACTTTTTACTTAAAAAGTGGTGATGGGGGGGCTCTGGACGAACTAGTAAAAAAGCGCCATTGGCGCTTTTTTACAAACCCCATAATAACAAGGATTAATTACACTCTTGGTTAGTTAAAGTAGGTGCAGAAGACAGTTCAGCTGCAAAACCTGAGCTGTCAACACAGAAATGAGTATCATTATTTAGTTCTACACTAGCAGCGTAATTCTGATCAGATGCATTACAAGAAAAAGAACCTGCTGCGTTCGTGTTAATAGCAGTGACTAAAGAAGTTATTTCACTGTCAGAACAAATAGATTCATTAGCGGCACTTGTTTCTGTACCTGTACCGTAAGAGTTACTATTGTTTGTATAGAAGAGTTCTGCCTGAGCTCTCACATTACTCATAGAAGTCTTGGCAGACGCATCACGCGCGTTGTCACGAGCGTCATTTAAAGAAGCTAAAACTACAGCTGCTAAAATACCGATGATGGCGATAACCACCAAAAGTTCGATTAAAGTAAAACCTCGTTGGTAAAATTTTGATATATTCATAAATACAATTTAGTTAAGTAATTTATTGTATCTAGACATCAGCTGATTGCCTCGATACGTTGTACTGTTTGGTACTCAATAATTATACATTTATTACAACCTATTTAAACGATAACTGTGGACAATTCACCGCCCGTACTATTTCCAGCCTTAAAGTTGTTTAAAAACCGTCGAGTACGCATCGTCAATTCTCTCAATACTAACGTCAAAAATTTTCTTACCTTAATGTCTCTCAGCCAACACAAAAAAAACTTCGCTTACCCCGTCGCCAAACGCAGGGGACATGAAAGCTTGCGGAATCAAGGCGTTTTTGCTAGTTAAGGATTCCGCTCCGCCGAACTTTATTCTTTATCCATTTAATCCATCACCACTTTTTTACTTAAAAAAGTGGTGATGGTTGTTCCGGATGAGATAGTAAAAAGCTAAAAAAGTAACTAAATACCAAACGTATTCACCACAAACCAAAATTTTAAAAACACACTACATAAAGACTATCACCAAAATCTACAAACCTCTTTAGAAAGCACCCGTTAAGTTATATATAGGCACCAAAACTGAAGCCAAAAGAATGGCCACACCGGCTCCCAGCACCAATATCATAGCCGGCTCGATCAAACCTATAAGAGTGTCAACTGAATTTTCAACCTCACGCCGATAAAAAACTGACAAAGTTGTTAGAATGTCGGGCAGACTTCCGGTTTCTTCTCCCACTTTAGCCATCTGCGCCAGCACTCCGGGCATCTCCGGATACTCGGCAATGGAATCAGCAAAAGAACGACCGCCTTTAACCTCAAGCAAAGTAAACTCCAGAATCTCTTTATAGACCATGTTGTCTACCACGTCAGCGGTAACCTCAATAGCGGTCACCATGGATATACCACTACTGACCATGGTTGCCAAGTTGTCACATATACGGGTCAGGTACAGTTTGTGATACAGGTCGCCTATATAAGGCAAAGAAAGCTTTAACTCATCCAGACTACGTTTACCTGCTTGTGTTTGGGCAAACTGCCAAACAAACAAACCCGCGCCGGCTAACAAAATAAGTATTAAACCTATGTATGAAACCATAAAGTCTGAAGCCCCCACCACAATACGCGTATATATAGGCAGATCTACACCGGAAGAGATAAGTATTTCACTGATCTGAGGAATAACCATAGTGAGCATAATGCTCATCACTCCAAAAAAAGTGACAATAACAAAGGCCGGATAAATAAGAGCGTTTCTGGCTTTACTGACTATCTGATACTGACGATCTAAATAGCTAGCCAAATACATAAAAGACTTCTCCAATGAACCGGTTTCCTCACCGGACCTGACCATATTTACATAGAAAGACGAAAAAACATCAGGGTGTGCGGATAACGCCCTTGAGATTGAGCTTCCTCCCTGCAAATCATCAGCTATACTGTTCATTACTTTACGCAACTGTTTATTATCAGTTTCAGCCCCCAGCATTCGAAAAATACGCAGAGCTGACACCTGCGCTTCAAACAGGGTGGCTATTTGTCTTGATAGAATTACTATCTCTTTGTTGGATATGGAGTGAGACCACTCTATATCGTAATTTAAAATAGATGACTTTTCCTCTACCGGATCTATTGCCAAAACTGTATTGCCCCTATCTTGTACCGTCTGTATAGCCGAATCTACATCAGACGCCTCAACCACACCCTCTCTGGGTACATTATCTTGGTCAATGGCTTTATATTTAAAAAGCATATTTCAGATAATATTGTACTACCTTAAAGCACCATTCACCACTCAGCTATTAACAACTACATTAACCTTTCCAAGGCTTTGGGATCTACGGCATGAGCAAAAGCGTTTTCAACCGTAACTTCCCCTTTTCGCACCAACTCCAACAGGGTCCTATTCATGTCTATCATACCCTGCTCAATACCGGTCTCTATCAAAGTTTGTACTTCATGGGTTCTGTTTTCACGTATTAAGTTTGAAACAGCGCTGTTGTTTATCAGTAATTCATAGGCCGGTATCATCCCTCCGGATATGCGAGGAATGAGTCTCTGCGAAAAAATACCCGCCAAAGAACTTGATAACTGAACACGTATCTGATCTTGCTGGTCACCGGGAAACGAGTCGATGATACGGTCTATGGTTTGCGCTGCATTATTGGTGTGCAAAGTTGATAGGACCAAGTGTCCGGTTTCAGCAGCGGTAACAGCTGTGGCAATGGTTCCATTATTACGCATCTCACCAACCAATATCACGTCTATATCTTGACGAAAAGCAGCGTTTAAAGCTACTGCAAAACTTTCCGTATCAACACCAACTTCACGTTGGTTTATTAGTGATTTCTTTGGCTCATACATGTACTCTATTGGATCTTCTATGGTCACTATATGTTCTGTTCTGGTTTGGTTGATATAATCCACCATAGCTGCCAAGGTAGTTGATTTTCCTTGCCCCACCGGCCCCACGCACAAGAAAAAACCCTGTGGTCTTTCAACAAAATTTTTAAGAATTTGAGGTAAATTAAGCTCATCAAAAGAGCGTATTACCCCCGGTATCAAACGCAAAGCTATTGACATTTTGCCACTTTGAAAATAGCCATTACCACGAAATCTGATACCGTCTTCATGAGCGTAAGAAAAGTCTATTTCTCTATCATTGCAAAAAGTTTCATACTGCACCTTTGACATCAAAACCTGAGCAAAACCAGCTACATCTTCCTCGTTCAATATGGGCTTCTTAACTAAAGGTATCAAAGAACCGGTAACACGAATGATGGGGTGTGAGCCATAGGAAAAGTGTATATCAGAACCATCTTCTCTAATGGCGATATTTATCAAATCGTCTAGTTCTTTTTTATAATCAACCTTTACCATAATTAAATTAAATGATGATGTTACTGTTCAGATTGATCTTCATTATTTAATATTTTACGCACCTCTGTCACAACTTCACTTGGTATAAAGTTTGCCTTTACCAAATATCCTGACACCTTGGCTTTCTCTGCTCTCTCGAGATCAGATATCTCACCTTGGTTAGAGAGAATGATAACCTTTATATCTTCCCCTTTTTCCGGTATCTGCCTAATAGCTTCAAGAGTGTCTAAACCACTCATATTTGGCATAACTATGTCAAGCAACACAGCGTCATAATCAGAATTTCTTAATAATTCTAGAGCAGACTCTCCCGAAACTGCTGTCTCCACTTCAAAACCACACTCAGTAAACTTAGTGCCGTACATATCTCGCAAAAATTCATCGTCATCTACAATTAATATTTTCATACTCATATATTATACATCATGTTGAACTTCTTTTCCCAACTCATCAAGGTTTGGACTGTCAATTATTAACTCTTCCGTTAAGGATTCGACACCTACTTTTGTACCAAATGAATTCATTTCCTCGTATGGTATTTTATGTTCCAAAGCTTTTATGATTGCGTCCTCTTTCATGTTCATAAAACCATTCTTTCTTGCAGCTTTATACATATCTTCCTCAGAACCATTGTTTAAGATTAGTCGTTGTATCTCGTCAGTTATAGCAAAAGTTTCAGTTATAGCAATTCTCCCTTTGGTACCTGATGCACAGCCGGGTGAAGGTTCCGGACTTAACATTGTGTCTCCGTTAGGTATTCTGTCCCTAAATTTTTCAGGCAAAGTTGAGAAAGTGGCATCTACCATCGCTTTCAAACTACCTTCTATCTTTATCTCTTTACCTGTTCCGGGACAAAGTCGTCTTGCCAATCTCTGTGCTATGGCAAGCTTAATGGTTGGAGCTATCAAATAAGGATCAACTCCCATATCTATCAGCCTAGGAATCACACCGATTGAATTGTTGGTGTGAATGGTAGACAATACCAAGTGACCGGTCAAAGCAGCTTGGATAGCTAATTGAGCTGTCTCTTTATCTCTTATTTCACCGACCATAATTATGTCCGGATCCTGACGCAAAGCACTACGCAATCCTGCCGCAAAAGTATAACCAATCTCCGGCCTCACCTGTGATTGGCTCACATACTCAATGTTGTACTCTACAGGGTCCTCTAACGAGAGTACGTTTTTTGATAACTTATCCACCTCACCCATCATGGAGTATAAAGTAGTTGATTTACCAGAACCGGTGGGACCGGAAATAAGTATGATACCGTAGGGCTCTTTAAGAGCCAATTTAATAGTCTCTAAGTTATAGTCAGAAATACCCGTGCCGGATAAAGAGGTGACACCACGCTCAGTGTCGAGTATACGCATAACCACTTTCTCACCATGGTTAGTGGGTAAAACAGAAACACGAAAGTCAATCTTACGATCATCAAAGGTGGCAGAAAAACGACCGTCTTGCGGTCGACGTTTCTCATCAAGCCTAATGTTGGCAAGTATTTTTATTCTAGCCACGACCGCTGAGTGAACAGACTGAGGCAATTCAAGACTTTTCAACAAAACACCGTCTACTCTAAACCTAACTATCACTTTATACCCTAAAGGTTCTACATGTATATCTGAAGCAGCACCGTCCACTGCGTACCTAAGCATAGTAGCCACTATCTTGGTTACCGGCGCATCCTCCTTAAGATTGTTTAAGTTTTCTTCTGCTACACCTTTTACTTCATTCTTTTTTTCACGAATTTCTGCGTCTAATTCTGACTCGAGTGTACCGAGAGCTTCATCCACTACACCTGAAAGAGATTGATACGATTGCAATGCTCTATCTAAGTCTTCACTTAGCATGAAGACTAATTTATATCCAACATGAAACTTACTACTGATAAAGTTTAAAACTTCTTTTACCTGCAGATCTTCAGGGTCATTACAGGCAACGGACAATATATTGTCCTTAAGAAAGAAAGGTACTATACGATAATGCTTGGCTGAATCTTCAGAAACATATTTTAAAACTTCCTGTGGCAAAGTATCACTTTTTCCAAAAACGGCACCCGGCACTCCATAATACTCAGAAAAAGATCTCAATACGTGCTGTTTGTCTACACCCGAACGCAGTAATGCTTGCTCAAGACTTAAACCCTCGTTTACCAGATCGACAACCTGTCTACTCTCTTCCTCTGAGAGAACTTCTTCTTCTAGTAAATAATCCAAGGGTTCCATAAATAAATTTTATGATTATTGACGCAATTTAAATAACAAACTAATAATACCAAATAAACCTGAAACGAAACCGACTCAAAACCCACGAACCAAACCCTTACTGATCATCACCTATAAGAGAGAAAGGATCAGAAGTACCTACAGATACCGGCTGTACATCTCTTTGATAGGAACGTAGGCTTCGAAAATCAGAATCTTGCAACAATGATTGGTCCAATGATATAGACTGTAGTTGACGCACTCTGTTTAAAAATTCCGCCGCCTCCGCCGCAACCTCCGGTGAAGTTGACACACCTTGAGTAAAAACATCAAGAGAACTGCCGGAATGCTGAAAATAAAGATAGTAACCCAAAGCAGCTATCAAGACTATACCCAGTATTATTATAATTGTTTGAAAGACTGAACTCATAATATATTTTTAAATTACCACTTTACTCCAAAACAAATGTCCGCAATGTTATCTCATAATCATGCATGATGCCTTCGTCCAACAGTGAAGAATTTTCATCCGTATTTACGGATAAACTAGCCACTTCCAAAGGATAGCTATTACGCTCCAAAAGGGTCAGGAAGCGCTTCAGACCCAAGTAACTACCTATTAAAGATATATCCATCTCTAAATAGCTTATTCTAGACATTGCGCCAGAGTCTGAAAAAGACCGCCTACTGGTTTCCGGTGAGCTTGCGCTAACCACTCTGGTACCGCTTATTTGCGCCATCATGTCTAGATCGGAAATTAACTGAACACCATCAATGTCGGAAGGTAAATAGGTTTTTAGAAGCTCATGGTCAGAAGAACTGATAGAGGATTCGATTGACAATAATTCTGAAAGGACTCTGTTATAATTTGAAGCATTCTCAACAGCGATCTCCAGTTCAGCCAATTCATCTTGCATAACCCCCACATCATCAATGATGGGTTTAATAAAAAGAAAGATTATAGCTATACCCAAACCTATTAATCCGAATTGTGTTATTGGTGAATTTTGCATATATAAATAACTATTCAAAGAACATTTCCATCTCAAACTCAAGTTCATCTGCAAATTGTGCAACACCCTCGTCTCTAACTATTCCCTCCCCTCTAAAGTCGAAATCTAGTTGCTGATGAGGTAAGCTTGCTGAATAACCAAGGGTATCTTGCTTAGGCATTCCTTCAAACTCAAACACCACCTGCTGTTCACCTTCATTTATTTGAGCCAGTTGTGAAGCGCTGGTGAAGAGAGTTTGAACAGTGGTTCCGCGAACACCCCTAACACCTGAAACTGTTTCTAGGGTTACTGAGTCAATTCCCATAGAGGACAGTACATCGTGATTCGCAAATACTTCTCTTTGGTATAAAGCGCTGTTAAAATCTTCAGTTACAGCGGAAGCTGTTATTTTCATACCACCCCCGACAGACCTTTCATATTCGAAATCAGTAAACAATAGCTTGTCTACCACATTATTTTCCAAAGCTACAAAAAACGGCACCAGACTGATGTTTCGATTAAACAACTGCGACGTGGCTCTCATTCTTGTGTCTAACTCTCTTATTCTTTCATAATCTTCATCCGGGAATCTTCCTCTTTCTTCGCTGAGTTGTTGTTGGGTATTTTGCATGGAAGTCTTTACATGTAACTGAAAGAACCACACACCCGCAGACGCAACCATAACTCCTACAAAAAATACAAAAGATACGTAGGTCATTATATAGACCTTACGGACCCCTTTAGGTTTAGCCTTGGTTTTGATAGGAGCTTTAGGTATGAATGATGAACCTTGGTTATTCGGCATTGCCCTTATTATACGTTTACTTGTTTACTAATAAACATCCTAGCTGTGGACATTGTCCACAACATAAAACATGGTTTATGTATTTGTGGAGGATACATATAATCTTTACAACCCTGTCTTAAGCTATAAACCTATTCAAAGTGCCTCAACGCGGAACCAACAGCAACGGAAAAAGTCGGACCTATGTCAAACAAGACATCTTCCATAAAAGCAGGGTAAGCTATTTTAGAAAAAGGTTTGGCTCTTTCCACTTCAACATCAAACATATAAGCAACATATGGTGCCGTATCCAAAAACGCCGCACCTCCACCTGTAACCACTACCCTACCTACGGGTTTATTCTGCCTTGCTTCATACTCAAGTAAAACTTTTCTAAACTCTTGTAACGGTCGTTCATAAGTTTCAACAAACGCTTTCTTAACTGCTTGCGCCTCTGGCATCTGTTCATAATAGTTCCTTTTTAAATTTTCAGCTTCTTCATACTTAACATTTAACGCATCAGCGATATTTTGCGTGACCTGACTACCGCCTACCGGGTTTCGATATATTTTTCTGGGCATACCATCCTGTACTATGTAAAGCTTGCTGGTGTCAGCCCCTAAGTCTAATATAGCAAGGCTTGTGTCAGTCGATTTGATAGTAGAACGCATTGAACTGAACAACTCTATTTCCGATGGCTGTTGCTGGTTATTTACAGCCGAGATTATGTCCATGGTTTCTGAAAAAACGTCATTTTGAATGGCTGCCACCAATACTTCCCTAGTGTTTTCTGGCAAATCCCCCAACGGGGGTAACTCAAACCAGTCCAAAGACACGTCTGATATTGGTACCGGAATATACTTTCTGGCCTCCACCCTGACCCTAGGACCTATGTCAGGCTCTTTCTTAATATCTGCATTGATATTGATAATAGTCACAAAACTTGAAGACAAAGGCAAAGCTATGACTCCTTTAGTGGCTTTTATACCAGACTCTCGAAACACGTCTACCAACGCTTCGGTTTTCCTTTTTTTGTCTAACGAAGTTACTTGACCGAGTTCCAAACCACCATAAGGACCAAGCTGTAACTCTCCATAAGTTTTTAAAGCAATAACATCTTCACGCTGTTCCAGCTCCACAACCTTGACCGAAGAACTACCAATATCCACGCCAACCACTCCGGACTTACCAACCGTGACAGTATCGGAAGCGGAAGAAAATAACTTACTTAGTTTAAATACCATACTCATCATATGATAACATCAAGTGATAGATAAAATAAAGTTTTTACATATGGATTTCGCAAAATGGCTGGAGTATATATTTCCACCTTCTCAAGATGAAGTGCTTGTAAAAAGACTTAATCGTAATGATTTTTTATCACTTTGTTATACCGCTAAACTTAACTCAAACACTCAATCTTTATCATTTTTCTCCGAACCGTCGGTACGCGCCTCCATACATCTGGCTAAATTTCACCACCACACTAAAGCTATAGACTTATTATCGATTTTACTAAAAAGACATTTAGACACACTATCAAGTCCCCATATATTAATTCCGGTGCCTTTATCTAATACCCGTTATAGACAAAGAGGCTACAACCAAGTTACAGAGATAATTAACCACACACTAAACCAAACTGACAAACATCAATTGAAAGACGATATTTTAATAAGAATAAAAAATACACCCCCTCAGACATCATTATCGCGTCATGCTCGAAAGAGCAATCTACACAACGCCTTCACTGTAAAAAATATTAAATACGCCAAGAAAATTCTTAAAGACAAGAAAGTGTTAGTTGTGGATGACGTAACAACCACCGGAACAACATTTAAAGAGATTGAAAAGGTTTTAAAAAAAATACCCGGCAGTAAATTGAGTTTTTTATCCTTAGCACATTAAGGTCTACGGACTAAAAAAAAGAAAAAGTCTAAAAAGCTGAATTTACACAAGCAGACCATAGACCCAAGCCATTATCTTGAGCTTCTTGTTCAGCTTCTATAAAAACCTCTTGCAAAAGATAAGGATTTTCATACGTGAATTCTCTGGCATACCCCTCCCTTACCAATAATTCATTAACGTTAACACCGTCTTCAATGGTAATGTAGGCGAGCAAACGACCAAAGCGGTCGTATTCGTCTTGAGTCGGGTCAGACCATAAACGAAGCTGAGAGTTTTGAGATAATATTTCCTGCAGTCTATTAGTAGCTTCCTGGGCATAACACTCTTCCGGTCTATTTTGACGAGCCAGCTCCGGCGTATCAATTCCAATCAGTCTCACTCTCTCCCTGCCCTCTAAAGAGTTAACGATTACAGTATCACCATCAACCACACGCTCTAGGGTATACCAACCCATATCCACTTTTGATAAAGTTTCAACCTCACTTAGATCAAGAGGAGTGGGTTTTGTCTCTGATTCTGTAAAACCACTTACAATCAACAAAAGTATCAAAGTACCCAAAAACAAAAATACCCATATATTTGTTTTTTTAATACTTAACCAACTATTTCTCATGTGGTTTTAGTTAAAACAATACACTGCTTTAAGTCTATTTGACATGAAGCCGATCTAGAGCGCGATTGGCCTTCAAACAGTTTCTTAAAGTTCATGACTTACGCGTTTCTGATGAAATTCGAGGCGCTAACCCAGCCCCAGCTCCAGTTTCGATAACCATTTATTACTAACGTAATAAACCAAAAAATGTTTTAGTCAGTCACGAAAGAATATAAATGATCAAAGAAACTGGAGCTGGGTGAAGCGTACTTGGTGGTACGATGAACGTTTTGAGTGACGAAAGCAACAAAGAAATTCGCCAAACGCGTAAGTCCTGAATCAATTTTATGATTCTTCTGATTTCCTACCGAAACATTGACCACTAATTCTTTTCTAGTTATCTAAAACAAACTGAATAACTTCTTCAAACACACTGAAAGGCTGTGCTCCTGATACCGCTATACCATTCACAAAAAACAATGGGGTGCCGGACCCGCCATTATTAGCCGCTTCTCGAGACGACTCAGCCACTCTGTCACTATGAGTGCCGGACACAAAACAGTCAACTAACTTATCTGCATCTAGACCTAACTCATTTGCATAAGCTCTATGAACCTCAGCATCACCCCACCTACCCCTGTCTTCCGCTTGGTTTACATACAAATGGTCATGATAATCCCAGTAAGCACCCTGATCGCCAGCACAATGTGCCGCTTCAGCAGCTTTATTACCACCTACGGTTATAAAGTCTTTACGAACAAAACGTACTACTCCGGATTCAATATAATCTCGACTTAACAACGGTTTTGTTTCATCACTAAACCGCTTACAAAAAGGGCAGAAATAATCAGAATACTCCACTATGGTCACCGGTGCGCTTTCATCTCCCAAAGAAGGCCACCCATCTAGGTCAAACACCGGCTCTCGCACTACCTCTTGCTCTTGTTGAACAGCCTGATCGCCCACAGCTACAGCGGCCGGTTGCGTGGCTACGTTCCTGTTATTTGTTAATAAAACTGACGCTGACACCAACCCTCCAGCTATTACTATGGAAATCGGTACTAAAATATTGCTTTTTTGTGACATATTGTTTCTGATTATAGCAAAAAATTTTTAAATTAGAAGACTGATGATACAATATCATGCTATAAAATACCAATTTAAATCAATATCGACCTTATCATGTACAATCAAGAAATAGTAAACCAAATTGGCAACGGATCTATTGCCGTTATACCTACCGATACCCTTTATGGTATCGTTACTTCAATTAATCATCCTGAATCCGTATCTAAGATATACAACATAAAAAACCGAAATAACACCAAACCTCTCATCATCCTTATATCAGATATAGAGCAATTAAAAACCCTTGGAATATATCCAGATACCAAAGCTTTAAATGAAATAGATAAACTATGGCCGGGGCCCAATAGCCTCATCTTCCCCACTAACAGAAACGACTTAGAATACCTACACCGCGGTAGCAACACTCTGGCAACCAGATTACCTCAACCACCGGAACTAAGAAGACTAATTGACAAAACCGGTCCATTGGTGGCTCCCAGCGCTAACCCGGAAGGAATGCCACCGGCTAAAAACATTTCTGAAGCGCGTAACTATTTTGAAGATAAAGTTGATCTTTATGTTGACGGTGGTGAAGTAGACAAACCGGCTTCCAGATTATTAATTTGGCAAAACGACTGTTTCCATATCTTAAGAAACTGACCCAATCATTAGTCAGCAACCTTCTTGTCTGCAGTTTCTAAAGTCTCACAACCAACAATAAAGCTTGGCTCAGATAAAAACTTTGACTAAAAAAGTATACTGTAATATATATATTGGTGGAACAAACTAAAGTTGAGGGGTATGCGGTTATGGAAATCTTTTTATTGTTTGGTGCATTTTTACTCTTGTTTCTGTTTATTGCTTATTCATGTGCAATCTTCTTAAAAATCAGATACGTAAATCATAAACATATTGAAACCGATGATTTACAAAATTGGCCACAATTCCCTATCAGCATAATCCTAAGAGAAAATGAAGGCAGTGACTGTTGTCGGGTAACCTTATCTGACTATAATAGAAATCAGGTTACCTACACAAGCAGTAAAGGTCAAGGAATCCTGAGGGAAATAATCGAAATGGATTTTCCATCACGTTTTGGGTTAAAATTAGTCCTAGTGGGTGGACACATGGTCCGAATGCAAAGACAGTTTCAGCAACATGTCGATCAACCCACATTTCCAACCGATGTTGAAAAGATTGTTTTCGCATTCATCACTAGGGTACGAGCAAACGTTGCCGTTTTTCCTTAGCCCGAACACAAACGACCGGCTTAAAACCGGTCGTTTTTATACTTTAATTTCCACTTTTTTCATATTGCCATCTCAGAACCCTGAACCCCAGTTTTTCTCGTTCGTCCACATTCTCTTAGAGCTTATCAAAAACTGATTTTGTTTGTAATAATGCAATAAATATTACGCAAAAACAGTCAAACCTAATACTAACAATCCTAGCAATAATTGTATAAAGACTGTTTTGTTTAAACAAACACACCCACCCCTCACTATAGCTTACAAACAAAAATACACGGCTTTAAATAGGCGTGGTAACGAATTTCAATTTTTTTAGTAACTCTAAATTCAGACTTACTTACCACCGCTTCAAATAAAGCGACCTGATTTGTATAAGCAACCAATGTCCCTTTTTCTTTAAGAGAACTCTGACAAAATTCAATAAAGCGTTCGTAAAGCAAATTCAAGTCTTCGCCTTTAGACACAGACATACCAAAAGGCATGTCTGCTGTAATAGAGTCAAACTTGCCCGGATCATAAGGCATATTAAGTATATCTCTTTCGTAAAGTTTAACTTTTTTTATCAATCCGGCTTTTTTTATGTTTTTTATAGCCAATGATAAATGCTTTTTATTATTATCAAACCCTATAAATTCAGCTACACTACCAAAAGCCATAATCGCTTCTATCAAAAGAGTACCGCTACCTGAAAAAACATTTAAATACCTACCCTGACTATTTATATTTACCAAACTGTTAACAGCATAGGCTACAGTAGGGTCCATAGCGCCGTCCATATTCATCACCTTATAATTCCTCAACGACAAAGGTCTTGAAGTTATTTCAACCCCAACCTGCCAAACATCACTTGGTTTAATCATATACAACTTCAAGTCAGCACGGTCTGATTCAACCAAACCAAACCGCTCCCGTACATAGTCAGCAATACTTCTAACCTCAGGAGAATCAGAACCGGCACAAACTATCTTAAAAGTTTTAAAATCATCATCCGATTCAGACAGTACCCTTTCAACAATATTGCCTAACAATGACTTATGTCTAGCCACATATTTTGGGGTATAGTTTTTGTCTTCACTTATCAAGTAAACGCGTAGGACACTTTTCAATAAACGAAGCCGGTTATAAGATGAAAAATATTTAATATAAAAAGACTCATCAGTTTCTCTAACAATACAAACCTCCTGATAATTCTCCAATTCTTTTTTTACTATCGACCTCAGACCCCTAAAAAAGTCCACCCTTATCAGATCACAACAGTTACTATCCTTTTTCATAGAAATTAATATACACTCAAAACAAAATAAACACCTAAAAATCCACCTGGAAATTAACCTTGTATTTCATTTTATTAGCTCTATCTTTATCCCTAACGCACCATATTTTTCCTCATTTTCTTTAGAATAAATTTTATAAATGCTTTCTAAAAAATCATCAACAGGGTACCTATCTGAATAACCGAATTGACTCATTCCCAAATCTTCAACCATATCTCTAAACGAGTTATACCTTAAAAGAGCAACTACCCTAACCTTTAATTTACTTTCTAAGTTTGACAATCTGGTAAACTCAATAACATCTCCCAAATTCAATTTCTGCCGTTTTTCATCATACAGCCTGATCTCAATTTTTTTCTTACCAGACGATATCCCATCAAAAGGTATATCCAATAACTTCATAGAATGTTCCATAAGTCTAAAATAGCATAAAAACTGCAATAGTACTCAGGCATTTCAAAAAAAATTCAACCAGAATTTATTAAATTCCTAGATAACACGATTGTTTCAATTGTTTATTTTGAAAAATACAGAAATTTTTTAATTAAATCTTTGACCTCAATATTTTAGTTTAAGATAAAGCAATTTAGTGATCTTTTTTGCTGTCAGTTCTACACATTCTTTTTTATACAGGACTTACGCGTTTGGCGAATTTCTTTGTTGCTTTCGTCACCCAAACCGTTCATCGTACCACCAAGTACGTCTCACCCGGCTATAGTTTCGGTAAACATTTATTACTAACGTAATAAACCAAAAAATGTTTTAGTCAGTCACGAAAGAATATAAATGATCACGGAAACCGGGGCTGGGTCAACTCCTCGAACTTCATCAGAAACGCGTAAGTCATTTTATAGTACAAATCGAAATGTGTGGAACCTTATAACATACGAGCAGTATCGAACTGGAACATCTAACAATCAAACAACTATTGATAAAATAACTATCTAGGAATCAAATCTAGAATTGTCTCGTGAGCCAAACCAATCTCTTAAACTTTGAGCGTATGGATGTCTTTCTTCCGCTTCTGTATATCGGGTATTTTTGTGATTTAGATACAAACCATCGTCTTTCCACCGAGGGAATACATGTAAATGAAAATGCCATACATCCTGTCCACCATCTGGCTCATTATGTTGTCTAAATGACACACCATCACAACCATACTTCTCTTTCATTCCTAGAGCCACATTCTTGCCTACCACATACAATTGACCTAACAACGTATCTTCAATAGCATATACATTTTCAACGTGTTGGCGAGGAATCACCATTACATTGCCAGGATTGTTCTTCCACCACTTTGGAGATACAAACGCGACAACGTCTTCTGTTTCAAAGACAATATCACTTTTCTTATTAAGCTTAGTTTCTCCACCTTTGGCGACTATACATAAAGGACACTCATAGTTATCAGGTTCGTGATTAAACATAATGCGATTATATCATTTATAGTTACGAACTACTAAAACTTGGCAAAACTGAGTGATAAAAATTGTTTTTTCTAATTCGCTGACACTCATAAGAACGCTGGTCGCGGCTCGCTGTTCGTCGCGCTAGGAAAGCGCTCCTTACAACGCTCCGCCGTTCTCATCCCTACGCAAAGTGCGCAGGCACTTTGCTCCGTCTCCGCGAACAAAATATGTGCCTTAGGGCACTATTTTGTACTCGCGGAGACATTCTCACCTTTGCGCGAACCTACTTTGAACAATCGCGGAGCGATTGATCTGCCACGCGCCGCGCGCGTGGTGGCTTTGGACAACCTACAACGCGCGGAGTGCGTGGTGATTTTGTACTTCTGCGTACGCATTCGGGTTCCTGCTAATTCAGCGCGACTCGCTGCTCGCTAACCGCTCGTACCCAAAACAAAGAAATTCCTTTCCAATTATTTATCGGCTCCTACCCGCACCCCTCCACCGAAAAAGCGGAAAAGGATATTTCTTTGTTTTGGGGTTGGCGCTTCGTCCTTCAAAAAGCTTCGTTTCAATATCCATTACATTTGAGATACTATAACTTCGCTTTTTTCCGTCCTCACGACGAGCGAGGCGCGCTTCCCGCATACAGAGTGTTTGGTATATAGAGGATTCGCTCACACTACGCAAGCACCTCGCATAGGCACGTACCTCGCATAGGCACGTACCTCGCATAGGCACGTACCTCGCATAGGCACG
>SKGH01000015.1 GCA_007117575.1 Candidatus Kaiserbacteria bacterium
AATTTTTGGTCATGACGACCCGAAACAAAGATTGTGTTGATTATTTTGTGGTGAGATCGTAGACAGGTTCTTAGCCACGGAGACCCGAAACAATCTTGAACCGGTTTCAATATATGTTGTTAGTACGACATATTCTTAGAAAGCAGAGCGACCATAACAAAGTACGCTTTGTGGTGAGACTTCAAACAGTTTCTTAGAAGTTGCAACGCTGATTATTGTGTTATAATAAGCGTTAATAATGAGTATGTTGTCATCCGGTTCGTTAGACAATTGTTTCAATGTCATAAAGAAAAATCAGACTATTTTAGTAGTTGTAGTTTTGTTTTTATCTCTCTTGTTCTGGCCAACAGACACATTACAAAGAGCTACAGCTCAAGAGACCGATGCCGAAAGACGTACCAGAATAGAGCAACAACTGCAGGTTATCGAGCGAGAAATGTTAAAACAGCAGGTTTTGCTGGAAGATAAACAGCTCGAGCGTCAGTCGTTAGAGAGAGATGTTAACATAATCAATGCAGAAATACGTCGTTCACAGTTGGGTATAGAAGCCAGAGCCATAACCATCGCTTCTTTGATGAATCAGATTGAGGATAGAGAGGCCACTATACTAATACTAAACGAGAGATTGGAAAGGCAACGTAAGTCATTAGCTAAGGCGATGAGGCAAACTCAGTCTTTAGATGACTTTTCCTTAGTTGAGGTTTTGTTGAGTAACCAGAATTTTTCAGAATTTTTTGTTGATGTTGAAGGTTTCAGGGCTGTTAAAGAGTCACTAAACAATTCTTTAATGGCACTTGGTCAAATTAAGGCTGACACTGAACGTGAACGCGAGTTGTTGACTCAAAAACAAACAACCGAAGCAGAGATGAAGCGTGTGCAAGAGCTGGAAAGAGAGCGTATACGTGCTCAGGAGGCAGAGAAAAGGAGGATTCTAACTGTTACCAGAGGTCAGGAGCAGGCATATCAGGCAGTTTTACAAGAACAACAAAAGACAGCTTCTCAACTTAGAGCACAATTGTTTGAATTGTTGGGTGGGGGAGGTGGTATTCCTTTTCCTGAAGCGGTAGACCTAGCGCAGAGGGCGGGAAGAGTGGCGGGAGTATCTCCTGCTTTGATATTAGCTATTTTAGAGCAGGAGACCAATTATGGAGCTCACTTGGGAAGTTGTGTTTATAATGATGTAAGGTCTGGAAATGTCGCCATGCACCCTGATCGTGACGCGCCGGTATTTATGGTTATAGCTGAAACACTGGGCTTTGACCCGATGCGACAACAGGTTTCTTGCCCCTTGGTTCGAAATGGTCAGCGTATTGGTTGGGGCGGAGCGATGGGTCCTTCTCAATTTATACCGAGTACTTGGGCTATCTATGGTGGATATGTAAATACAGGCAATGGTTGGCAATATAGTAGAACACAAGACGCCATACGTACCTTGCTAGGTAAAGCAAGTCCATCAAACCCTTTTAATAATCAGGATGCCTTCACCGCAACCGCTTTACTTTTACGTGATAACGGCGCGTCCGCCAATCCACGTTTGGCGGCCTTACGATATTACGCCGGATGGGGTGGGGCAAGCAACCCGGCTAACCAGTTTTATGGTGATCAGGTCATGCAAAGAATGCAACGCCTAGAAAACGAGATACGAGTATTGGGCGGAGGTTAAACAGACCTTTATAAGATAAAGCAGAAGTCATTTTTGTCTGTTTATCACATAAATGTATGAGGCTGAATGAAATGATTATGTATAGTTTATGTGCAAAATAGCTAAACTCTCAGTGCCATTTTGGATGAGAAAAAACAATGCTTGTAAAAGCTTGGTGATTTGGTATAGTACGGACGCATGAAACAAGATATACATCCAAAAAATTTCCGTCCGGTAATTTTTCACGACAATTCCAGTGGCGCCAGGTTTTTAATCGGTTCCACTATAGCCAGTGACATTACTGATGAATGGGAAGATGGCAATACTTACCCCTTGGTTAAGGTTGACGTTTCTAGTGCTTCGCATCCTTTTTACACCGGTGAGGAGAAAGTGATGGATACAGCCGGTAGAGTTGAAAGATTTAAAGCTAGGGCACAAAAGGCTAAAGTTAGGGGTAAGTAGAGTTACATAAATAGACAATAGTCCGGTACTTATGCAAATAGGTGAAGGTCTTTTTTGTTGTGTAAGACTTGAATTTTGATATTTTTTAAGGCGAAGAATTGATTTAAATTGTTCGTTAGTGTTTAATGTTTTATATTAAGATACAGTATTGTTTTTAGGTGTTGTATTATGTTGTCTGTTTATGGAGTCTAAAGAAGATAAATTTAAAAAATTTCAAACTAATCATAAAACCCAATATTTAGTGCGACAGCATGAGGAATTGGAGTCTAAACGGGATGAGTTAAGGGAGGTTATGAGTTCTGACCCTGAGGTGGCAGAACTGGGAAAATATGAGCTCGAGGAGTATGAGAAGCAGTTAGAATCATTGTGGACGGAAATGGAAAAGATATTGGAAAGCGAGGAGCAAGAGTTACGTAAACCCTATGGTGTTGTTCTGGAGGTTAGGGCGGGAGCCGGTGGTGACGAGGCCGCTTTGTTTGCTTATGAGTTGGCACAAATGTATCTTAAATATGCAGATTCGCAAGGTTGGTCTTATAGTATGTCTTCGGAGTCAGTATCAGGTGTGGGTGGTTACAAAGAAGCTGTTTTTGAGATTAGGAGTCCGTTAGCTTATGATGAATTGCGTTACGAAACAGGGGTGCATCGTGTACAACGGGTGCCGGTAACTGAGAAGTCAGGTCGTATACACACTTCTACCGCTTCAGTGGCTATTTTACCTTTACGTTCTCAGCCTACTATAGAAATCAATCCTTCAGATATTGAGATGGATTTTTCTCGTTCCGGAGGAGCGGGTGGTCAGAATGTCAATAAAGTTGAGACAGCCGTTCGTCTACTTCATAAACCAACCGGTATAGATGTGCGCTGTGAAGCCGGTCGTTCGCAGTTGAAAAACCGAGAAATGGCCATGAATTTGCTGGTGGCCAAATTGGAATCACTGCACGAAGAAGAGCAGGCAAAGTCACACGCACTTTCAAGGAAAGATCAGATAGGAACCGGTGACAGGTCGGAAAAGATACGAACCTATAATTTTCCACAAAACCGTATAACTGACCATAGGATAAAACAATCTTGGCATGATATAGAGGGTATTCTCGGTGCCGGACAGTTAGATGTGGTAATAAAGGCGGTGCAGGAAGCGGTTTCAGGCTCTCAAAACAGTGATGTTTCGGTTGCGTAGTGGGTGGTGCTGTGCTAATATCACTTCGCTGTGTATTAGAAACGGTCTGATCGTGCCAGGTTAAATAATTTTGGTGGACTTAGTTGTTGAGTATCTGATCAGAGAAGTTTGTGTCGTTAGCTAAATGCAAATATAATGATTCAAATTTCTTTCTTCTATGATAACCGGTCAAGCAGTTTTTAAGACACATTTCTTTTGATGTTATGGGGCAAATCGGTCCCTAACAATTTATTTATGATATAAACATTATGTCGAATACTACTGAACAAGATACTAATACGGAAAATAGTCTGGTAGACCGTATGTTTGCCGTTGGTGCCCACTTCGGTTTTTCCAAACGTCGCAGGCATCCATCGGTTAAGCCATACGTATTTGCTCACAAGGAAGGAACTGACATACTTGACCTTGAGAAGACCTCGGCATTGCTTAAAGATGCAATTGAGGTTATGAGAAAAGCGGGGTTGGACGGTAAAACAGTTATGTTTGTTGGTACTAAGCCTGAGGTCTCTGCTTTGGTTGAAGAGTATGCTGTTAAGGCAGATATGCCTCGTATGACCAATCGTTGGATAGGGGGTACTCTTACTAATTTCCCAGAAATACAAAAACGTTTAAAGCGTTTAACCGGTTTATTGGCTGAACAACAGTCGGGTGACCTGGAAAGAAAATATACAAAAAAAGAAAGAGTCATATTGGGTAGGGAAATGGATAAGTTGCGTTTTAATTTTGGTGGCATAGAGACAATGGAAAAATTACCCGATATGGTTTTGTTGGTAGATTCGCGTTATGAAGTTACAGCCGTTAAAGAGGCTAATGATCTAAAAATACCAATATTAGCTGTGATAGGTTCCGACTGTGACCCAACCAAGGTTACATATCCGGTTATTATGAATGACGCGCAGAGAGCCAGTGTAAATTTTGCTTTGTCGGAGCTGGTCAGTGCTTATCAGGATGGTCGCGCCAATTATGTACCAAAGAAGATAAAAGATGGACGTGAGCGGGTAAGGGCTAAGGTCTAGGTTTGGTATATTTTAAAATATCAAACCGTTTTGTTAATAGTAAGTAAACAAATTATTACTTATGGAGATTACATCAACTCAGGTGAAGGCATTACGAGACCGTACCGGAATTTCGGTGATGCAGTGTAAAAAAGCTTTGGAAGAAGCTGGTGGTGATGAAGAGAAGGCTTTTATTATTTTAAAGAAAAGGCGACAAGAAGCGGCTGAAAAGAAGTCTGACCGTGAATTAGGAGCTGGAATTATTGGTGTTTATGTACACAACACCAACGAAGTGGCGGCTATGGTCAGACTGTCTTGCGAAACGGACTTTGTTGCAAAAAATAAAGAGTTTGCGGATATGGCAAGAGATATAGCTATGCACGTTACCGCTCTTTCACCGAGTTATATTTCACGTGAAGATGTGTCTCCGGAAGTTATTGAGAAAGCAAAATCTGTCTTTGAGGCAGAAATAGCTGATAAGCCTGAAGACATGAGGGAGAAGATAATGAAGGGTAAAATAGACTCTTACTTTGCTGAACAAATCTTGTTAGAACAAAGTTTTATTAAGAATCCGGAAATGAAGATTTCTGATATGATACAGGGGGCGGTGCAAAAGTTTGGTGAGAATGTTGCCATAACCGATATTAGTCGCCTTTCTGTTAAGTAATACCAGGACTTACGCGTTTGGCGAATTTCTTTGTTGCTTTCGTCACTCAAACCTTTCATCGTACCACCAAGTACCCCTCACCCAGCTCCAGTTTCCGTGATCATTTATATTCTTTCGT
>SKGH01000103.1 GCA_007117575.1 Candidatus Kaiserbacteria bacterium
GTCCGAAGCGTATCGGGATACGGTGAGGACGAAGCATGGGTTTGTAGCTGAATTTTTGGTCATGACGACCCGAAACAAGGACTGTGTTGATTATTTTGTGGTGAGATCGTAGACAGGTTCTTAGCCACGAAGACCCGAAACAATCTTGAACCAGTTTCAATATAAAACGCGTAAGTCATGAATTAAAAAGGAAATTCACGAGCTACACCATCACCCACATCAAAATAAACAGCTTCTATTTCATCGTATTGAGTCAACGTATCAACTATTACTGACATAAAATGCCCGCTTTCACAACTTGACAGCGCATACTCAAAGGAAACTTCAAGTGTCGCCACGCCTTCACTTATTTGTACAGATTCATAACTCATCCACGACGGTAAATCATCAGCAAATATTATGTCTAAAGATGTAGCCACAATATCTTCAATCTGAGTCATGGCCGGCACCTTGTATGAAACCGGTTTCACCGCACTACAATCACTCACTATAGCCACTTCTTCATCTAGCAGATAGATTGTTATATCCATCTGCTCTGAAACTTCCGTGGTAGTTGCGGTATCTACAGACTCCGTCGTATCACCATCTTGAATAAATACAATAGTATCTGTGGTGTACGAAGTATCTTGTTTGCCTTTCTCATAACCAATCAAAAACCCTACGATTGGCAAAGCAATAAGTAAAAACCAAGTCAAAAAACGTGACAATCCCGTAGCACGTGTAAGTTCTTTCGGAAAAAAGTCACTAGAGGCAGATGACTTCTCGGTAACTTCTTCATTTTGCAAATCTTGCATATCGATATCATACCATGTAAAAACCCTCGCAAGCCGAGGGTTTTGTAAACACAATTACCAACCTGAATAAGTTTAGGTCGGCAATAAAAGCTTTACGTGCTGGATTTTTGTTATGCATTCACCACATGCCTCTCCGGCGGTGCTTTTTCGCATGCCAGAAAGTACATAGAGGAAACCAGAGTAATCAAGCAGACCTTAGCTAGTACCAATAACTGATCCGGCGGTCCGGATCGGAGTAGCCAGACATAGATCACTCCCGCACCTATAAACAACACAGTCACGAACAACACCAGCAACCGGACGTACATAAAATCCCTAACCTGACGATGAGAGTTTGGGCGATACATTTTTTGATGAATTTTGACATCTTCTATCTCAGCCACTAACCAAAAAATATAAAACGTGAAAGCTGACATCCAAATACCCAACGAAAAAAACCACCAGCGACCAGGTTCGTACATACCAATCAGGATCAACACACCAACAAGCCCTGCGACAATAGCTGAAAAGTAGGATACCCGTAGATGATCATAACCTGTGTATTCTTCAATCACCTGTGAAATTCTCTGAAACCCAAACCGTCCATCAATGATGGTGTTATCGATATGTGTCAAGCAAGACTTAATCATCACTCACCTCGTATCGTATCAGTTGTACATCCGGACGGTACTATACTATGTATCGTGACAATAACAACCTTTCCGCTCCTACTCTACTTCGCTCGTTTGCGTTCACTCTCTTTCAAAAACTGCTTGCGTAATCGAACGTGGTTGGGTGTCACTTCTAGATATTCATCGTCAGCCATTATCTCAAGACCGATCTCAATGGTTATTTCCTTAGGTGGCACCAGATTGATGGCGTCATCACTACCACTGGCTCGCATGTTGGTAAGTTGCTTGCCTTTGGTGGGGTTTACTACCATTTCCTCACCTTTGCTGGTATTGCCTATAACCATACCCTCATATACCTCAGTTCCCGGAGCTATGTATAACTGACCCCTATCTTGTAAGCCATAAAGAGCGAAACCCAACGCCTTGCCATTGACCATGGAGATCATTGAGCCCAGTTGCCGCTTTTGTATTTCTCCCGCATATGACCTAAAGCCCAATACTCTCGAGGAGAGTATTCCCTCACCGCGAGTGTCAACAACAAATTGATTTTTATAACCTAACAAACCACGTGTCGGACCTTCAAAAATAAGCCTTACCTGATCATCGTGAGTTACCATATTGGTCATAATGAAGGCTCTCTGACCCAACCTTTCAATAACTGCTCCCTGATACACACTTGGAATGTCCACCGTCACCTCTTCAAACGGCTCCATTTTTATTCCATTATTTTCTTTGATGATAACTTTTGGTTGAGAAACGGCCATTTCATAACCTTCACGCCTCATGTTTTCAAGCAGTATGGCAATATGCATCTCACCCCTACCCTTTACCTCATAAACATCACCGGAAAAATCAACCTGAAGACCAACATTTATCTCTAACTCTTTTTCCAACCTTTCTCTTATTTGCCTACTGGTGACGTACTTACCGTCTCTACCCATAAAAGGTGAACTGTTAGCCATAAAAGACAGAGCGATGGTCGGCTCATCTACATTAATGGCCGGCAAAGGTTCCGAAGCCTCATCATCCGTGATGGTGTCACCTATATTCACCTCACTTAAGCCAGCTATCAAAACAATGTCACCAGCTAAAGCCTCATCGACATCAACCTTCTGCACTCCTTGAAAAGATTGCAATTTTACCAACTTACCCTTTTTCAATTCCTCTTTCCCATGATGTTTTATAAATACCTGCCCACTGCCTGACATTTTTCCTTCATAAATACGAGCTATCGCTAGACGACCCAAAAAATTGTCGTAACCTAGGTTAAAAACTTGAGCGCGCAGTGGTTGTCCTTCTTCATAAACAGGTGCCGGCGGTACATGTTCCATCACTGTATCCAAAAGCGGAGTAAGGTCTTTCATTTCGTCATTTATGTTTCGCTTAGCAACTCCTTGAATACCTATGGCATACACCACAGGAAAATCAGACTGCTCATCATTAGCTCCCAGTTCCAAAAACAATTCCAACACCTGCTCTTCACAACGATTAAGATCTGCCGCCGGTTTATCAATTTTATTGATAACCACTATAGGTCTATGTCCCAACTCCAAAGATTTCTTAAGAACAAAACGTGTTTGTGGCATGGGGCCCTCTTGGGCGTCAACCACTAAAAGCACACAGTCAATAGACCGGAGTACACGCTCTACTTCACTACCAAAATCGGCGTGTCCGGGCGTGTCTACTATATTTATTTTAGTTCCCTGATACGGAACTGAGGTGTTTTTAGCATAAATGGTGATACCACGCTCTTGCTCCAAAGCGTTACTATCCATTGAATAATCTTTCTCTCTGGCTCCGGTCTGCTCCATCAGAGCGTCTGTAAGGGTGGTCTTACCATGATCGACATGAGCAATGATAGCTATATTTCTTATTTCTTTTGAATTCATAAAAATTTGTTAAATGACGAAAAACACCACCAAACCATAAAAGCGACAAGGCAAGCTTTGGTGGCGAATTGTTACGCACGCTACTATAAAGATTTTTTTCTTCTTTGTCTATACCAAAACACAAAAAAAGTCACGATCTTTATGGAAAATAACGTAATCGGTAAATAAAAATAGGGTGACAAAAGCAAAGTATGTTTACCTACTTCATTAAAATTCTTTACTTCAATAATATAACTTAATGACTGAGGGTAAGATAACCTCCTTAAAGGATTCCCTTCACCCAAAACCAAGACGTATTTACCTCTATTGTCTGGCGTCTGTACTTCAAGCATGTATTCACCTTCATCTAAAACCACTTCTATCACGGGACCAAAATGATAACTATCGCCAGTGCTTTTAACCACCAGTGTCTCCCAATCTGCTCCCCGCCCGTTAGTACGTGCCACTTCTGATACTCCTCGTCTAGCTTTTTTCACCAACAGCATACCCACATCAAAACCGGCTCCGATTTCTGTGTTTTTTGGCAACAGAACACTGGCAGTTAAGTTGGTTGTGCTAGCGACTGTAAATGTATAAGTGTGAGGAAAATCACTCAATTCGCCAAAATACCACACAGGTTTATTGTCAATATCTACGAAAATCAGGTCATCAGAACCGGTTGGTGAGATAAAGTACGGAAGTTCTGTATTAAAAACACTGACAACAACATAAGTAACTATCGACAAGAACGTCACCGCACTCAAGGTAAACCATACTTTTACTATATTTTTATTCTTCAGGATCGACATAACTCCAAATTAGTAACAACACCTCATTTAAATCACTATCACTAGGCAATTCAGTCTTACAAGTATCTAAAACATAACTTTTCTCATCCCAAGTTATACGATAACGATAATCCACTCCCCCTTGCTCCGAAATGCATTCACCCTGCCTTTTCCTAGAATAAGAATCCAAAGGAGCTTCACTGACTTTTTGTAACAGGTCCCTATACACACTTCTCGACAACCTTAAACTCAACCTATCCTCAACACTGCCCGCAGAGCCAGTTGGTAAATATAAAACCCTGCCACCATCACGTATCTGAAAAGATGGACACTGACTGACTCCTGCCTGACAATCTCCGTACATATCTGCCACCACCACCAGACCATCGTCAGTACGAGTACTGGGAAAAACCCCGTCTCTATACACAGTTGCAAATCCGGCTATATATAGGTAGACACCGGCAAACACTCCTAATAAAAAAGTTATTAACAAAGCTACCTGCTGTTGACCAGACATGTTACTAATCAAGTATAGCATCATCACTACTAACTTTTTTCAATCTTATACGCATATGAGACACACATAAAACACATTCACTTTTCACAGAACCAACCAATGCAATGAGATAATATTACAAATACAAACTCAGGACTTACGCGTTTGGCGAATTTCTTTGTTGCTTTCGTCACTCAAACCTTTCATCGTACCACAAAGTACGCCTCACTCAGCTATAGTTCCGGTAAACATTTATTACTAACGTAATAAACCAAAATCGTTTTAGTCAGTCACGAAAGAATATAAATGATCACGGAAACTGGGGCTGGGTCAGCAC
>SKGH01000018.1 GCA_007117575.1 Candidatus Kaiserbacteria bacterium
AAATTCAGCTACAAACCCATGCTTCGTCCTCACCGTATCCCGATACGCTTCGGACTCCAGCACAGGTTTTCGCTTGAATTTTTGGTCACTTTGGACCTCGATGAGACTTCAAACAGTTTCTTAGCCAGCAAAAACGCTCTAATTCCTAGAGCTTCAGCGCCCCATCCGCATGGTAACAAGAAAAGCAAGACGGAGGTCTTTTCTATCTACCCTGCTTACCTAGAGACTCCGCTTCTTTTAACCATTTTTCACGCTTAGCATCATCGACTCTCTCTGTCGGTCCAAAAGCTGTTACTGCTGATCTTATGCCGGCAAAACCGAGTATGCCATGCTGTATTTCATTTGTATAATCACCATATAGCCACCATGCCTTGAAAGGGCTATGAGAACCAACGGTAATAAATATCCTGCCGGTCTTACCGCGTAAATGTTTGTCTATTTTTTTTGTCTCCTTGTTAAAATTAAAAGCAAATCCCGGTAGCCACATTCTGTCGAACACACCTTTTAACACCGCCGGCATAGCCGACCACCAATTTGGATAAACTATAACAATATGTTCAGCCCACCTAAAAGCATCTTGTAGTTCTTTAAGGTCTGATTCAAGTTCTTGTATCTCTTTGTATCCTTTATGTAATACCGGGTCAAAATTTAAATCACCAACATTAACCCTTACCACTTCATGCCCCACATCTTCAGCGCCGGCTTGATAATGATCAGCTACTGAACCTGTGTAACTTTCATGGTCAGGGTGACCAAGTAGTATAAGAATTTTTCTTGACATGTCTTAATGATACACTCTAAACGAACTTATAAACAGACCTCGCTTGTGGAGAAAATTATTTTCTTATGGTTCCGTTGGGATTGAACTGGCCTTGATGTCCCATTTGAGCCTTAATAAGTTTTTCCTTCATTTCGGGCGTCATAATCGCCATTATCTCCTTTTGATATTTTGGCAGAACTTTCATTGCTGCCTTGGTTTGATTGTTCCCATTCTGTTTCATCTCCGCTTGTAGTTCTTTAGCTATCTTCTCAAACAAAGCAGGGTCTTTTTCAACCATGGTCATGATCATCTCTTTCTGATCTTCAGGAACATCTTTAAGTTGTCGCTCCATCACTTTACGCATCGCGTAATTTTTTATCTTTCCAAACATATTTTTTATATTTTAACTAATATAAATCAAAAACCAATTGATTTCATAATTAATAAGCCATATTTTCGCACTCTGTATTAGCTTAAACCCTGTGGGCTTTCTCTACTTTCATATTTATCATCATCAGACCAATGCAAAAAATGTCTTTTATTGTACAATCCTTTTACCTCAATGTTAAGCTCTAACGCTTTTTTAATTTCTTCCTCACTAATGCCAAACTGCACCATCAGAGTATCCAGCAAAACCAGCATGTCTGCATACTCTTCCAAAAGCTCTTGTGGCGTCCTAGCGTAAGCAAAAGCCCTAGCTTCTTCCATCACTTTTTTTAGCAATTCTTGCTGAAATTCATTGTCGTCAATAACCGTCCTCACTTCACAAGACGCACCCTTTGCTT
This sequence comes from Candidatus Kaiserbacteria bacterium, assembly GCA_007117575.1. GTDB lineage: Bacteria > Patescibacteriota > Minisyncoccia > Phycocordibacterales > UBA918 > OLB19. Next base: position 1,546 of record SKGH01000018.1, read on the forward strand.
CTATTACTTCTTTGGTTTTATCGCGAACTAATTTGTTGTAATATATCTTTGACATGAGTTTTTTAAGGTAAATACTTTATGCTAGAAAGAAACTTGTACATTCTGCCTTTCTGCACTATTTTCATCAAGCTCAAAGTATTCACGACTCTCGAAACCAAAAGCATTACCAATTATGTTTGAAGGAAAAGATTGTAGTTTAATCACCAAATCACGTACGTTGCTATTGTAGAAACGGCGAGCGGCTTGAATCTTATTTTCAGTGTCAGATAATTCTGTCTGTAACTGTGAAAAATTTTGATTAGCTTTAAGATCGGGATAATTTTCAGCCACAGCCAGTAACCTACCTAGAGATTGAGTTAAAGCGTTCTCTGCTCCCGCCATGGCGCTAATTTGTTCCGGTGTAATGTTTGTCGGATCGACATGAACCTGTGTCGCTTTAGCTCTTGCGTTTGTCACGTCGTCAAATACACCCCTTTCATGTGTGGCGTACCCTTTAACAGTCTCCACTAAGTTTGGTATTAAATCGTACCTACGTTTAAGTTGAACGTCTATATCTGCCCACGCTTCCTTTGCCCTCTGCGTAAGCTTTACAAAACCGTTGTAGGTGGCTATTGTCCAGAAAACAACTATTACTAATGCACCGATAACAATCCAAAATGTTACTGCCATAATTTATAAGATTAACATTTAATAAAATAATTTGAATCCTCTTTACAATCTATATTGTTGATTAAGATTATAACATACAATTAAACTTTATTTTTATTTATCTGCCCTTTTTCCACAACAAACCACGCACCCTTCTTCGGTTGTCGCGTGGTTTGTCATTAAAACTTCTTCAAGTTTACATCATGCCACCCATACCCATTCCGCCCATATCAGGCGCGCCTCCTCCCTTCTCCGGCTCAGGTGCATCAGCTACAGCTGCTTCAGAAGTCAGTAAGATAGCGGCGGCAGACACTGCATGTTGCACTCCCGCCCTTTCTACCTTGACCGGGTCAATGATGCCCGCCTTAAACATATCGTTCACCACCTCATCCTTTACAACATCATAACCGGCATTACCACCCGCCTCCTTGATCTTTTGCACGATAACCGCACCATCAGTCTTGCCGGTATTATCGACTATCTGTCGCAAAGGAATCTCTAGTGACTTAAGTACGATATTGTAACCGACTTTTTCTTCAGCCGTTAGATCTTTAGGCATTTTAGACTCTACTTCGACCGCGGCTTTTACCAAAGAAGTTCCACCTCCGGACACTATACCTTCTTCAATAGCGGCCTTGGTTGCGTTAACAGCATCCTCTATTTTTAACTTAAGATACTTCATCTCAGTTTCAGTGGCAGCACCAACTCTTATTACCCCTACACCGCCACCTAGTTTAGCAATGCGCTCTGACAATTTTTCTTTGTCAAACTTGGAAGTTGTTGACTCTTCTTGTGCTTTAAGAGAAGAAATCCTTTCTTTTATATCAGCTTTTTCACCTTTACCACCAACTATAACCGTACTATCTTTGGTAGCCACCACCCTTTCAGCTTGTCCTAACTGAGACAACTCCATATCCTCCAATTTAAGACCTAATTCATCAGAAATAAGCTGTCCTCCCGTCAAAACAGCGATATCTTGCAATGCGTCCTTTTTACGATCTCCGTATCCCGGAGCTTTAACAGCCAACACTGAAAACCCTCCCTTCAACCTATTCACTACAAAAGTGGTCAATGCTTCTCCCTCTACATCATCAGCAATAATAACCAGTTCTTTCTTCCCCGCTTGAGCAACCTTTTCCAATATAGGCAATATCTCTTGCACACTTGATACTTTTTTGTCAGTTATCAAAATCTGCGCGTTTTTATATTCAGCCTCCATTCGTTCAGGATTAGTAACCATATAAGGAGACACATAACCCCTATCAAACTCCATACCTTCTGTCATTTCAGTTTCAATACCAAAAGACTGAGACTCCTCAACGGTGACAACACCATCCTTACCCACCTTATCGATGGTTTCTGCTATTTTTGCGCCCAACTCTTCACTCTCTGCAGAAATGGTGGCTACCTGTTTGATCTCCTCGCTAGTATTTATGGTCACCGCTTGAGTCTTAAGCGCTTTTACGACGTCAGCCGAAGCTTTTTCCATACCCTGACGTACCGCCATAGAATTAAGACCCATAGTGGTCTGCTTCAAACCCTCAGTTATCAAAGCTTGAGTCAATACGGTAGCTGTGGTTGTTCCGTCACCGGCCAGATCATTCGTTTTATTAGCTACTTCCTTGACTATCTCTGCTCCCATGTTTTCAAATTTATCTTTCAAGGATATCTCTTTCGCTATTGATACACCGTCATTTGTTATTGTCGGTCCACCAAAACCTTTATCAAGGATAACATTGCGACCGCGCGGACCTAACGTCACCTTAACAGCGTTAGCCACCGTATCTACACCAGTCTGCAACTTCTTTTTTAGAGACTCTCCGAAAACTACTTCTTTTGCCATTATCTATTTTCTTAAACTAATAATATAAAACTTGATTGTTAACTACACTCAAATGAGACTACATTGGACTACTTGACTATATATTCTAAAGTCAGAATATACCATCTGCGGTTTTTTAACAGATACCGTACTCATGATTATGAGTTGTTATATCTATTGGTTGTATTGTCACTTATTTTAAAACCGCCAAGATGCTTGACTCACTTACTATGTAGTACTCTTTTCCATCAACCTTAACTTCGTCGTATCCGTATTTGGAAAACACGACCTTGTCCTTCTCCTTAACCTCCATAGGAACTCGCTTTCCGGTTGCAGAATCCCATTTGCCGTCACCAACCGCAACAACAATTCCCTGCTCTGGCTTCTCTTTACTAACAGTATCTGGGATTATTATTCCCGAAGGCGAAGTGCTACCGGCTTCCTCATCAGTTAAAGGTCGCACTACCACCCTATCTCCTAGTGGAGTAATTTTCTCCATTTTTGTAGGTTCTGACATTGTAGTTACGTTATGATTATTACATTCTTTATAATTATTTAGCACGCAATGTATTTAAATACTTATACCACAAACAACTCTGCGTGTGACGTGCTTTATTATAATGAAATAAATATGCGTGTCAAAAAATAACGAATCCGGGACTTACGCGTTTGGCAAATTTTTTTGTTGCTTTCGTCACTCAAACCTTTCATCGTACCACCAAGTACGCCTCACCCAGCTATAGTTTCGGTAACCATTTATTACTAAGAAACTGTTTGAAG
>SKGH01000063.1 GCA_007117575.1 Candidatus Kaiserbacteria bacterium
AACAGACAGACAAACACAAAACACACACCAAAATACACATTTCGTCTACTCGTGGTAGACGAAATCAAACCCTGCTTGATGGCGGGTATGGTTAGAGTGGGGTTTGGGGACATGCCCTTTAAATGGTTACCGGAACTATAGCTGGGTGAGGCGTACTTGGTGGTACGATGAACGGTTTGAGAGACGAAAGCAACAAAGAAATTCGCCAAACGCGTAAGTCCTGTAACCGTTAATAATTCTAATTAACAGGGTTTAAAGTCATGAATACCTATTGCGTCTCTTCGTTTTCAGTGTTGTTTAAAGTGTGTCGGCGTTTATATACTAAGCTAAAGGCAAAAATTATGAACAGTACCAATATCACACCGGCTATCCACATAAATACACGCTCGTAAGTATCAGACCCCGCTTTACTTATTGGAAATGGTGATTCACGGTCGCTAGGACTAAGTCGGTTGGGATTATCCAGAGCTATGCGTATGTCTAGACCGTCAGGAGTGAATCTAAAGCCAATACCAAACGACTTAAGTGTAGATATAAAAGCGGAGCTGTCCTTTGGAGTAACAATTTCCTCCATGTGTATCTTACTTTCGTCTTGATCCATGAATCTGTGAAAATATAACGAAGCGTCTATGTCGTTAAGTTTAAAGCGACCCTTGTCGGTTGATATGTAAAAAGTGTTGTCTGTAAACTCAAAACGGTTACCAAACCAATCTGTTGGAGCGTAGCGGTAGTATGGCTCTGATTTTGCTAAGTCCAATTTAGTTTCATCTGATAAGCTAGACGCTAAGGTTTGCATTTCATTAAGATACGAACGTTTGACCTGAAAATCATATACCCCAAAACCGGACAACTGTTGTTCTTTAAAAAACAGTGACCATAAAGGAGCTATGGTTTCCATGTCTAAGTAAAAGGCAAGGTTATTCTCAGCGCGTAGGTGGTAAAAAAGGTGGTTAACATTGTCTTGTACGGTAATGTTTTTATGAGTATTGCCAATAATTAAGCGTTCTATGGTTCGCAATGATGGCGCTATATATAGACGATCATCAAGAAAGGTAATGTATATAGGTTGGTTGTACATGACATCGATAGAAAAATAAGGTACAGACTGGTACTCGCCGGCCCTATTAAGGGCAGAGCGTCTATTCATTCCACTGAAGGTGTTACCTAATGTGCTAAAAAAACGTTGAGCTGTTTCCGAGTCGGTAATTTCCAGACCAAAATATACGTGGTCAAAAAAAGCATCATTTATTTTACTTTCAATATATTCATCACTTTCAGTACTTAGTTCTGAAAACAGGTCATCATTTTCAGGTATGCTCAGACCCACGGTTATCTCGTTACCTATAAAAGATAGAGGACCTTCAGGTCGACGCCAATTTAGTCCTTCTCTTATAACCTCATCGACAAGCCTCATGGCCTCTTGCGTATCAACAGAACCGTCTTCGGTGAGGAGTTCGTCATTTTCCATCAGTAACCATGGTGACATTTCAAATAGCAAAGTGACTATATCTTCCAAATGGAATCGGCTGGCAAATTGTGCAAATGATTGTATATCAGGTGCGGAAATAAACGATATCTCTACCGGCTCTCTGCCGGTTATGGCACGCAACCAGTTGTACTGAGATTGTTCCACCAAAGGTAGTATGATGGTGTGTAGTTGAATATGATCATCTACTTTTATGGTTATCCCTACCGGATCTATGAACTCGACCCACATTTGTTGGTAAGTTTCCACAAAATTTTCGTAAATAGTAACTTCAGCCGGAGTTACTAGATCAATGTCAACTTCTGCTATGGAAATTGGCTCATAAATCGAACCGTAAGTATCATGCCACACCACTCCATTTTCTCGGACTGTGTAACGCTCCGGTTCTGTGACATTGTTGCTTATATAGCCTTCTTGGATCATGCTTGATATCGAAGTTGGCCAGTTACCCGTTAAGTATCTATAGCCAAAGACAGAATACTGTAGTGTTTCCAGCGCGTTAAGGGAAGCGTTATGACGTCTTGTGGCTAGTCTATATTGAGGAGAAGTCAACTTTCTAACGAGGTCATCGGAAATAAAGACAAAACCATCATAGTCAGACTGAAGCACGGTGGTTGTGTATCTGTAATCACCCGACTTAGCCAAAGAACCATCTCCGGTTTGATGGGTGTTTCTAATGGATTCATACATTTTTTCATTACTGGCAATGACATAAAAGTCACCCAGTTGTCCATGTTTATTATTGTCAAGGTTGGCGGTCAGTTGTGATAATGAAACGGTGTTAGAAGGTTTGAATATTAAAGCGAAATCAGTAGAAGTAAATAGGTTTACATCATACAGCACCACACCCAACTCTTCTGTCCATTTGGAAAAATCGTGATATTGATTATCGATACCCAGTTCTGAAAGCAGATAACTTCTGATGTTTTGGGCGAATGATAAGTTATAAAAATCACCAAACACATCAGAGACATTTAGTAAGACTTTCTCCATTTCCAGAATGGCCGGAGGGTCTTTGAAATGTATAAACAAAGTATCACTGGGTACTAAGTGAGTAATGGGTTTGATTATAGGTTCTTTACCTGCTTTCATTTCTTCCCAAGGGTGTGACTCTATTTCTAATGGCGTAACTGAAGTAATCGGTATGCTTCGGGCTTCGGACTCTTCTCCCGGACCGCTAATACCGATACTTCCCAACTGCAACGCTTCGTCAATAGCTACTTGACCGGTTAATAGATCTAGACCGGCATCGCCTCTCATTAAAGGCATACCTTTACTTCTTTCATAAGATAAAGGACTTTGGTGCCTTGGTCGGAAAGTGTCGCGATGAGTATTTCGAAACGATCCATTTTCATTGCTCCAACCAGCCTCTTGTAGCAGTCTGTGTCTTTCCATGGTGTAGGCGGTGTATAGGATATGATCAGGAACGTCTATGATCTTGGTGCGCAATTCCACCATGTGTGGTGGTTCAAGTATTGGCTCTCCTAAGTTGTCGACACGAAAACCTAAAGGTAGGGTTCTCATGTCCAAGGGCTGAGTAACGGTTGCTTGAGCGTAAGTGAGAGCGGGAAAAACCGGTGCACTTAGAAACAAGGAAAAAATTAGTGAAAACGCCACTATCTTCTTCATCATGTCTAAATTTAACACACAAACTCTACTCCTAATAGCAAACCTTGTTGACAAGGTGTCAACCGCACTTGCTTATTATGACTTGCTTATTATTTAGATTGTACTAAAAGTTACTATCGGGAGGTCTATTAAACTGTGAACCTTTAAGCCAAGTACAGATAGTCTTTTCGGTCTGAGGATCTATTTGAAACAGAGAGTCAGTAAGTTGTTTTTCTCTTAAAATATATATATCTGTAGCCAAAGGTGCGTCATCAAACCATAAAAACGGTTTGTCTAGGTCTATAGCTTCAGATTTATTGTTATGCCACTTTGTCGGTTTGACATGTTTAAACATCAACTCAAGGGTTTCTGTCGAGACACCGGCTAGCAAAAGATAGTTTTGTATATTATCTATTTGACCGTCTTTGGCTAAACTGGTTAGCCAATAACAGTCGTAAGTTGAGGTAATGTAGGTAATGAATTCATGCAGACAGGCTTCCGGAGTATTATTTCTTACCAGTGTTCCGTGTACGTCTAGATATATTGAAAGTGTTTTATTCATCAATTGTTAATCTAGCACGGGAAGGTGCCGTTGTTAATCGAAGGTCAAATAATAAATCCAGGACTTACGCGTTTGATATTTGGAACGCTTCGTCTGCCGGGTTTAGCTAGGATCTTTCTGTTTCCATATCAGTCTTGATTCAGGTTTTTGTATAACATATATGAGGTATAAACAGGAAGAGATCGCAAGCATCATAGATACTAAAGAACCGCCGGGAATAACCAATACAGCGTTAAATAGAGCATGAATAGCCATCGCTATAATAAGATATTTGACCATTATTTTTTTTGGTTGCCCGGGGGTGAATTTCATTTTTCCCAGCCCGTAACCAATAAGACCGGCTGCGCCGACATGAAGCATCATGCTCGACACTCCTCGGTATATAGATAAATTGACCAGGTCAAAACTGTTCAGTTGAGTAAAGCTGATAAAGTAAGTGATATTTTCAATAACCGCAAAACCCAGTCCGACAGATATCCCATAAACTATTCCATCACTTATTTGGTTAAATGAAGGTAAGTGAAATGAGTAATTCTTCAATAGTATAAACTTCATGGTTTCTTCAATTGGTCCGGCTAGAGCAACCATTAAGGCAAGTAAAAGTAGGTTTGTAGATAAAAGGTTTACGTTTCCTGATATAAAGTTGGCGTAGTCATTTGGAAATAACGATGGATATAAATAAGAATAGACCAGACTGGAGAGTATGGCCGCGACAATGCCTGAATAAAACAATTTACGTAACACTTTTGGTGGTTCAGGGTCGTCTCTGTCCAGATAGCGAAAAAGCCAAAACCAAAAAATAGTTGGCATGACTATGGTGACAATGAAAACACTCCAGTAAAAAAGCATAGTCAATTAAAAAGATAGAGTCTTTATCAATGTTTCTGAGGTTTGTAAAAGATCGGGCATTTTAACCACAAATGATAAGTTATTTATAATATACATTTGAATGGTTATGCCGATAACCATAGCAACCAACGCAGTGAAGATGACCAACAGACTTAAAGTGCCGGCACCACGACTCTTGGCTTGCCAACCTAAGACCATACCAAGAGGGCCAAATAGCAAAGGAAATATAGCTACTGCCAATAAAGAACAAACAAAACCAAGAACTATCTGTAAATGTCCGGGTGCTTTTTCTTTTCTTTTGGGTGGTGATACGGCTACGTAGTTTATGTTTTGTTCCATACCTTTTAGTATAATATACTCAAGCTTTTTATACATGGGTTATCCTAAGAAACTGTTTGAAGTCTCATCGAGGTCCGGAGTAGTCACGGAGACCCGAAACAATCTTGAACCAGTTGCAATATATGTTGTTTGTAAGACGTATTCTTAGAAAGCAGAGCGACCATAACGAAGTAAGCTTTGTGGTGAGACTTCAAACAGTTTCTTAGTAACAAATGGTTACCGAAACTGGAGCTGGGTCAGCGCCTCGAACTTCATCAGAAACGCGTAAGTCATCGAACAAAAAAAGAAAAATGCCGGTTTTTAATTTCCGGCAAATAAGTGATACCTTTAGTACTTAAAACTTTTGTCCTTGACGTATGGATGAAAATCTCTAAGGTTAGGATTTAGTTTGTTGTAATTTTTAGGATTTGGCTTTCTTTGATTTATGTATCTGCGACGAAACTGAATCATGCATTGAACACAACAAAACACAAAAAATCTATCTCTTAAGTTAAGAGACTTTGTTTTAGATTTGCAATTATCGCATTCGTATAGAATTTCATCAGTATCGTCTTTAACTTCATCTTCTTCATCATAATCATAGATGCCATAATTACACATCGAAATATCCTCCAAAGTTGAACAACCGCCACACGGCTTTCATATTCATAGCATGTCTATCGGTTTTTGTCACCCTTCCTCTTTTGCCACTATCATGGCCTTGACTCGCATGGTTGAGACTATGGCGTCACGCGCTCGCTCGTCAAGTTGCATAGAGATAAATTTTATAGTTTCTTCTAAGTTAGGTATCATTACGTTTTCTAAGGCGCTTACTCGTCTTCTGGTCTTCTCTATCTCCACGGCAAGATTTTCTGCCGTCTTTTCCAGTTGAGCTAGTTTTATGACGTCAACAAACACTTCATCGTATTTGGAAATAGCGTTGTCTAGGTCACCCGTGGTTTCTAAAAGTCCGTATGAAAAAGCAGAACCCTGTTTGCTTATGGAAAACTCCGGTATTTTGACCGACATGATGTTTTTTATCTCTATTTTTAAATCGATCTTGGCGTTGGGTAGTAAAAACGCTTCATCCAGAGACAAACGAGAGTTCATGGTAGCGGCGCGTAAATATGAATCAAAAGCACTGCCCAGTCGATTTTCGACTGATCGCCTTAGGTCACGTGTCTCATAGATGGTCGCCATGAACTTTTTAACCAGACCATCGCGCTTGTCTTTAAGTAGTTTATGACCTTTTTTGGCGGTCTTCAAATCTTTTTTAAGATTGAGTAACGCAATTCTTGTAGGGCTAACCTTAAGTATCATAATAAATTATTTATCATGTCCTTCGATGTTTTTTGGCATATACTTATCTACCAACTCCGACTTGACTCTTTTTAGTGATTGTTTGGGTAACATGGTCAACAAACGCCAGCCAATGTCCAATGATTCCTCCACCGGCCTTTCCTCAAACTCGCCTTGACTGATGAATTCTTTTTCAAAAGCTTCTGCAAAACGCATATGTGCTCGGTCGGATTCATCCAAAGAAGATTCTCCCAACACCACCGCCAAGTCTCTCGCCTCCTTACCGGAAGCATAAGATGAGAATAACTGGTCTTTTAGTGGCCCATGGTCTTCTCTGGTTTTACCTTCACCTACGCCGGCTGCCCATAAGCGAGAAAGTGAGTTTTGTACATCAACCGGCGGGAAAACACCTTTGCGGTATAGGTCTCTTGATACAATAAACTGACCTTCAGTGATGTATCCCGTTAGGTCAGGTACCGGATGAGTCTTATCATCATCAGGCATACTTAAAATCGGTAACTGAGTGATGGTGCCTTGCTTTCCTCTTATTCTTCCGGCGCGTTCGTATAAGGTCGACAGGTCTGTATATAGATAACCGGGGTATCCACGTCTACCGGGTACTTCCTTGCGAGCTGACGACACCTCTCGCAGGGCTTCACAGTAGTTTGTCATGTCAGTCATAATGACCAAAACATGCATATCTTTTTCAAAGGCTAGATATTCCGCCGCTGTTAGAGCCATTCTAGGAGTAGCAATACGCTCTACCACCGGGTCTGAGGCGGTATTGATAAAAAGAATACTACGCTCTAGAGAACCGGCTTCTTTAAATTGAGTGCGGAAATAGTCCGCTTCTTCAAAAGTAACACCTAAAGTAGCGAAGATCATGGCAAAGTTTCCTCCACTTTTTACCTTCGCCTGCCTAGCTATCTGAGCCGCCAATTTAGCGTGTGGCAGTCCTGATCCGGAAAAAATAGGCAATTTCTGACCGCGTACCAGTGTATTCATGACATCGATACTGGATATACCCGTTTGTATAAAGTCATTAGGATACTCACGACTATATGGGTTCATAGGATAACCGGCAATGTCCAGTCTTTTTTCCGGCACTAACTCCGGACCACCGTCGGCGGGAGCACCGGCTCCGGTAAAGACACGCCCCAACATGTCTGTAGATACTCCCAGTTTTAGAGTTTCACCTAAGAAAGAAGCCTTAGTACCTTCCGTACTCACTCCCGAAGTAGGATCAAACATCTGCACCACCGCCTTATCTTGAGATACGTCTAACACTTTACCAAACCGAGATCTGGTTTCGTTAGGCACCTTTACTTCCACTAATTCTTCGTATTTGACACCCTTTACGCCAGACACTACCAATAGAGGACCGGTAACTGAGGTGATTGTTTTGTATTCTTTTTCTATCATACTTCTTGGTTGGATAATAAACCATTAACTTCTTGTTTTATCTTTTCTCTAAACTTTTCATAATCTGCTTCCGTAGCGTCTTTTTTGTTTTTGAGTGCAGTCACTTCACTGATGGATGGGATATTTTTAAAGCTGTTGAAATCTATATTGTCTAGAGCAACCTCATTCATTGCCTCATAAAAATACAAAATAGATTTTAACAATCCGTATTGGTTTTTAATGGGCATATAAGCATCGTCAGGGTCAAAGGCGTTCTGAAATAGGAAATCTTCTCTTATCAGACGAGCTACTTCCAACACCAGCTTATCATGGTTTGAGAGTGACTCCATTCCCACCAGACGAACTATCTCCATCAGTTTAGACTCTTGCTGAAGCAGATCCATTGCTTTTTGTCGAACTTCCGCGTAGTCTGGCGCTATCTCATCTCGCCAGTAATTCATAAAGTTATCAACGTACAAAGAGTATGAAGACAGCCAGTTAATACTGGGGAAATGCTTTTTGTAGGCAAGTGATGCGTCTAGAGCCCAGAAGGTTTTAGTGACTCTAAGAGTGGCCTGCGACACCGGTTCGGAAAAGTCACCTCCCGGTGGTGATACGGCACCGATTACCGTCAATGAACCTACTCTGTCGTCGGCACCGAGAGTGTTTACTATACCGGCTCTTTCGTAAAATTCGGCGGTACGTGAAGTAAGATACGCCGGATAACCTTCTTCTCCGGGCATTTCCTCCAAACGACCTGACACTTCACGCATTGCCTCAGCCCAACGAGAGGTGGAGTCTGCCATTAAAGCGACGTTGTAACCCATGTCTCTATAAAATTCAGCTATGGTAATCCCCGTATATACAGAAGCTTCTCTGGCAGCCACAGGCATGTTGGAGGTGTTAGCTATCAAAATGGTTCGTTTCATCAAAGGTTGTCCCGAGTTGGGGTCTATCAGGTGAGGAAATTCTGACAATACTTCAGTCATCTCGTTGCCACGCTCACCACAACCAACATAAACTATCACTTCTGCGTTGCAGTATTTGGCAACTGACTGCTGGGTTACGGTCTTGCCGGTTCCAAATGAACCGGGGATACAGCCGGCTCCACCTTTAGCAATAGGGAAAAAAGTGTCAATGGAACGTCCTCCGGTCAGTAATGGTTCTGAAGGAAATATTTTACCTTTAGTCAGTCTGGGTGTACGAATTGGCCAGTGCTGTAGCATGGTAACATTTTTCTCGTTACCGTCTTTGTCCACCAAGACGGCTACGGTATCATTTACCGTCATCTGGCCACTTTTAATGGTTTTTATCTTACCGGAAAGATAAGGAGGCACCATAACTTTGTGAGAGATAAGTGAGGTTTCCGGTACTTCACCCAGTATGTCTCCGGCTTCTACACTTTGACCTTCTTTTACCAGAGGTTTAAAGTCCCACTTTTTTTCTTTATCCACCGCATCCGCTTCAATACCTCTTTTTATGTAGTATGAGCCTGAAGCTTCTTCGATCAGTCGCAAAGGTCTTTGAATTCCATCGTAGATGGATTCCAGTAAACCGGGGCCAAGTTCGGCGGACATAGTTTTACCTGTTCTGGTTACAGTGTCACCGGGACCAATTCCGGCTGTGTCCTCATATACCTGTATGGAGGCAATATCACCGTTTAGTTCAATGACCTCTCCTAAAAGATTTTCAGAAGAGACTTTTACCACTTCATACATCTTGGCGTCGGACATACCGTTTGCCTGTACCAAAGGACCGGTGACGCGGACTATCTGTCCCTCTGTTGAATTCGTTTGTTGTTTATTAGCTGTTTCATTCATGATAACTATACTGATCGAAGTTTATAATAATAAATATACATTGTCCGTCAAATTATGGCGGAACCAATGGCTTTTTCTGATAATTTTCTGAGACGATCCTCAGCGTACCCTACACTACCCTGTGGACCGGGTAGGATAACTATCGCCGGCAGAGCCCCTTCACCTACTTTAAGCTGATGTTCTTCACCTATGTCCCGCATCAACTCTTCCATTATGCAAACAACAGCATACACTTCTTCACTACTTTCGTCTAACCACGAGCTTCTTGTTTTGTTCAGTTGTACCAGAGCCTCATCGGCGTTTTGTGCCGGTAACACCTCAACACCCAGAGCTTTAAAGCCGGACACCATGTCTGTAGGGCCAATTATTGCTATTTTGTAGTTTTTTCTATCCATAAATTTGTCTCAAATTTGCCCTGATACGACCTACCGGCCAACCGTTCTTCTTACCAACCAACAGGGTATTTATCAATTTAGCTGTATGTAGTGTCTGTAAGAAATACTGTACTAACGGAGCAACGGAAAAAACATTGATCGACTGACTTCTTACCCAGCTTAACAAATGGTCATCCATTTTTTTATCCAGAAGCGTAGTATGACCGTTTTCGAGATAGTCATCTACCGCCTCCTGCCAAAATTTTTCACCACCTAAACTCATTAGTTTGTCTATAACTTGCTCTTTTATATCCAACTCATCAGGTGAGTAAGAACCACCTTCAATATGCACGGTCTTCTCCAGTGGAAAAGAACGTAGTCTGTTTTTTAGGTTGTACAGATCTATCTGCATCCTCACCGCCTTAAAAGTAAAATCGTCTTTAACCTGCCAAGAAACATTATGAATTTCCTTGAAGTAAGCTTTATCAATGACTATGTCGGCCATACTCACTCTGCCCTCATCGATTTCTCGCTTGGCATTAAGGTATGTCTCCGGAAAACTTGCTTCCAGCCTATTTAGTTTGTCTTCTTTTGCGTATTCAATAACCGTCTTCGGGTCGTGTTTGCCAAGTTTTGAGCAGTATTCAAGGGTTTCATTAGTATTGAGGTTTAAACGCTCCGCTTTTACGATTACCCGCAGATTGAAAAAGTCATAACGTAGCCAGAAAATTTCCAGTAAGCGTGGGTCGGGAGCGATGTTCATAACCATCTCCTTGGCACTTAGGACGCTGTTTTGCAGTGCTGTGGTTATAGCGTCTGTGTTCTCTGTGCTTATATATTCGGCAAGATAAGTGTCTTTAAGAAGTTTCTCCAGTTCAGACTCGTTTCCGGCCGAACACAACTTTTCTACCTGTTCCGGTTTTAAAAGTTCATTAAGAAGAGTTTTAGCTCTGTTGGCACTGTATATGTAATCAGTCTGCATAATAAGTTTGATTTGGCTTATTATTTTGCTTTACCAAACAATAAGCTCGATATCTCGACTTCAGTTTCAGATTTTATTTTACTTTTAACTCTCTCTCCGGAGAGGTCATATTCACACCCTTTACCTTTTATCAAAACACCAATATCGATGTTGTTATCAGGTACAATCTCCACATGAGACAGACCTAAGCTATCCAATACCTTTTTACTCTCTGCCAAACGCTTCGCCGGCACTAGCGCTTGCCACTTTTCATCAGAAGAAAGCTCAAGTTCCCCCATGTTTTTGGCTAAAAATTTAGCGTACTTTTCCGAATCGAGCTCAGCTATCTTTGTTAGTGCTTCTTGGTAAACTTTCTCAAGAGTCTTCCGCTTCAAGACTTGTCTGTCTATACTTCCTTTTTGCTTTGCTCTTGAAACCTCAACCGCCATTGAAGATTCTTTCTTTTGTTCCAAATCTTTCTCTGCCTGTTTTTTCAATTCAGCTTTTAGTCTATCAGTCTCTTTTTCAACCTCAGCTATTTTTTGTTTTAGGTCGTCAGCTATCTCCTCGGCTTTCACCTTCGCTTCTTCAAGTATTTTGTCTTGTATGTCTTTTACAGCCATGTTGATGTGTAAATTTGTTTGCTTACTTTATCTATGAAGCGATGGAAATGAGTAGAATGAAACTGATAAGTACACCGAATATAGCCCAAGTCTCAACCATCACAGAAAGAACGATGGCTCTACCCATGTTTGACTCATCTTTTGCGATCATAGAGATACCGGAAGCGGCGACAATACCTTGAAACATGCCGGAAAAGAAACCGGCTACACCTATCGGTATACCGGCCATTAAGTATTGTAGACCCAAAGCTGTATCAATAACAACAGCTTCCTCACCACCTAAAATACCTGCGAAGTTAAGAATTAAAAAGGCGCCAACCAATCCATAAATACCTTGAGAACCGGGCAATGCCTGCATCAAAAGCATTTTACCGAAGAGGTTTGGTTTTTCACCCAACACACCCGCAGCCGCTTGACCGGCGTGTCCCATGCCGATAGCTGAGCCACTAAATCCTAACGCGGCAGCTATGGCCGCACCTGCGAACACTAATCCAATTCCTATCAATGATTCCATATTTATTATCTAAACTTCTAAATTATTAAATTTTTTAACCGAAACGGTCTTATTGTTTATCATCATTTTTTGACCGTTACGTAAGACTGTTTACGAGAAAAAGGTCGAAAAGGTTTACCTGTACCGGTGATAAACTTACCAAAGAACTCAACAAACTGCAAACGAGCACTATGTATAAATGCCCCCAAAGTATTTACAGCGAGGTTAAACAAGTGCCCAGCTATCAGTATGAAGACAGCCAACACTACTCCCACGTACGGTATCATCTCTCTCACAATATCCGCGATCAGGTTTACCGCAAACGCTAATGCGCTGGTTGCCAAACCTAAGGCAAGAAGTCTTGAGTAAGACAAGATGTCGGAAAAATATCCTATACTCTGGTAGGCACTCAAAAGACTCATTTGTATCTTACCGAAAATACCTTTACCGTTTCTACCACTGGCCAAGACCACCAACACTGCTGTCAGATACATCAGTTTTATTGATGTATCTGTATCTACCGCGGTGACATACCCCAAGTCTACCAATAAGTAAGAAATGGCTGATAAAAACAGTAACAACCAAGGGCCTTGGTCAAATATACCGTCCCAGAGTTTGTTATTTTTGGCGTCACTGTAAATTTTTAAGACCATGCCAAACATTACCTGCACCACACCCAAGGACAGAGCCAAGTAAAAGACCGGTAGAGGGTTTCCTATGGGGTCAAATCTTTGTATTGCCTGCAAGGCGTTTGGTAAAGAGTTTGGGTCTATCCCCAGATATCCACCAAATAATAAACCTACCAATACCGAAGAGGAACCAACAAAGAGTAAAAGTTGTCCAAAAAGCTTCACTTCTTTGGACACCTTTAAATAAAAGACCATCAATAGAGCTATGAATATTAAAAATATACCATAGCCCACGTCTGTCAATGACAATCCGAAAAACAAAAAGAAGAAACCGGCTAGAAACATAGTGGGGTCTATGTCTTTGTAGGCCGGCATGCCATAGAGTCGAGTGATGAACTCAAAGGGTCTGACTAAAGCGTTGTTGTATATTTCGACCGGCGGTTCTTCGTCCGGCTTGGTTGGTACTTCAACTATATCAAACAACTTTGTTTTACTTTCTATGTTGCTTCTTAGTTCAGGAAGTTTGGTGGCATTAAACCAACCTTCCAGCACAACCACCCTATTGGTGGACTGAGCGGAGCCTATTTGCTCCTCTCTTTCCTTTTGCCATAGTAAAACATCATGCACTATTCTTATGTGTCGCAAATGAGTTTGTGCCATGTCTCTTAATCTGGCTTTATTTTCTCCTATTTCCTTTTCTATTTTCTTTATCTCAACCTTTCTTTTCTTTATTTCCATGAAAGGGTTGTCGTCACCTATAGGTAATTCAACCGGTAAAAACATCGGGTCTACCGCTATCTCTCTAGCGGTTTCTATATGCTCGTTCAGTACCGTTAGTGTGTATAGGCCGGATGCCACTTCGATAAGCTCATGCGGAATATTTTTATCCTTTAACTCTTTTTCTATTTTTACTTTAAAAGAAGTTGACTTTTCTTGACATTTATTACGATTTCCACTGAAAGCAAGTAACAATGTCTCTGTTCGTGCGGTTTTTAGTTTATCCAGAGTAAAGGATGCCGATTGCCAGTCAAGCAACAAACTCACTTCATCAGAAAGTTTGCGATGTTGATTCTCTTTAGTATTCAAAGAGTCCTGTATATTTTCAACCTCGTCTAAAACCGTTAGTAATTCTTCTTCGGCTAAGTCTACTTCCTGAATTTCTTTTTCCGATAAAATAATTTTTCCTTCGTCAGAAGTTAGTGACTTAAAGACGCCGGGAGTATTTTCATAAGCTGACAACAGCACAATAGCCGGATGTAGGCGTGAAAAAAGTTCAATATCTACGTTACTTTCTGTTTGTGTTCGGGTGTTTTCTTTGCCGTTGTCTACTTCAGTAAACTCAACAGAGCTCATTTTCTGTATCTCTTCCATTACAAAAGAAACATCCTTCTTATGCACCAAAACTCTCATTTTTTGCATGGGTATGACAGACATATATGGACTAAACTACACGGTCAATTATAAACTTAACAGCCGAATCGTGCTTATCTTTGGCTATGCGCTCTAAACCGCTTAACTCACCGGCCATTTCTTTTTCCACCATCTCCACTTGTCTACCTATTTCCAACTGCCATTTACTGATCTGTTTTTTTTCTTCATCTGCAAGTTGTGCCTTTTCTTCTTCTAGAATTTCTTTTTGTTTTTTGCGTGCTTCAGCCAGTTTGTTTTCAAACTCTTCGGAGGTTTGAGTCAGTATTTCTTTAGCCTTACGCTCGCTTTCTACTATTTCATCTAAATATGTCATCTTTATTTATTTAAATTTTTTATTTTTATATTAAAAGTCTATCTTTCTGATGCTCACTCACAACTTTCTGTCTGTAGATATGCCACCTTAAATACAGGTAAACCTTTACTTGAACGTTGCCATACTATCAGAAATAATTTTATAATTCCAGTTTTTTTCGTTTTTTATGTTCATGACTTACACGTTTCTGATGAAGTTCGAGGCGCTGAGGAGCGAAAACCTAGGCGTACTTGGTGGTACGATGAAAGGCTTGAGTGACGAAAGCCACAAAGAAATTCGCCAAACGCGTAAGTCCTGAGAATAAAAAATTCGGTTTACATCCTATGCAGAGATACCCCCTACAAAGGGGGTATTTTTATGTTTTACCTATCATAAATCTTGTCCGGCACTCTCCTAGGTAAAATGCATTACAAAACGTATCACCGGCCCTTAACCAATTTCTTTATATTAACCTTGTTGACAGTATTGCTTTTTATACTATCTATGGCATAGTACAGAAGTTGTGTTCTTTCATTCACTGCTTGGAGGTAGTAATAATGTACAATCAATTTGAAGACAGTTGTTATGGTACACAGACAAAGCGAAATACAGTGTTCCAAACAAGGTTGTTGGGGTTAAATAGACTTTGTCCTGAATTAGTTTACCAAGGACTAAGCCCTGCGCAGTTGGCGCCAAAAGCCGACAATGCGTTTCCGGTGCCAAATATCTGGCGAGAAAATGGTCGAGGTGGAAATGTCTCATATCGAGAACGTTTACTCAGTCTGTTTCAGATGACTGAGCAATGTTTGGGCATGTCTATCGGTGGACAAATGTCTCAAACCTTGAATGTAGCATGTTTAAATGAGTCGAATGACTTATCAGAAGCTATGCGACAGCTGTCACATGCTCAAGGTCACCCATCCATACTACTTTTGGATGTAAAGGCGCATCCGTTCTCAGGTGCAAACCTAGAACAAGCCAAGAGACAAATTGACGATAAAACCACCATATGTCTCGGCACATATACGGCGTATGTGATTCTGTTACTTAGCTTGTTCGAAAATAATTCAAAAGACTACTGGTTTGTGTGTCCAAACGACGAGTATCGATATTCTTATGGTAGCACATGCGGTGTCTTTCCTTGCCTTGGATCACGTGATGGTGCGTTAGAGTTGGTTAGCGTCATGAATAATGATAACTATGGGTCATTAGCATTTATGACAACTGAGAGAGCGTTTTTAATTTGACTACGCTTCTAAAGTTGAATAACGAGCAAGAATAAACCGAGGATAAACCTCGAAAACTATAGCCGACTTTCTTTCTTAGAGTCGGCTTTTATAGTGTCTGATTAAGCGTACGGTTATGGTTTATATAATGTAACAGCTTTACTATCTATAACAGGACTTACGCGTTTGCCGAATTTCTTTGTTGCTTTCGTCACTCAAACTGTTCATTGTACCACCAAGTACACCTCCGGTTTTCGCTCCTCAGCGCCTCGAACTTCATCAGAAACGCGTAAGTCATGAAAATAAAAAAGACATCGCTTAGTGACGACATCTTTTTTATGTAGTTTACTGTAATCGTTGAATGATGTTCTGAACTATATAAATAACTCAGAACATCTCGCACCAATTACCACTCCACTATAAATGATTATTTCAAACTACTAAACAGACTTTATATACAATACTTGTATTTTTATTGTAAACTATCTACCACCTCTATCGGCTATCCTCTCCATAGCTCTTTGCAGTGCTTGGTTCACTCTGTCTTCAACGAAATCTCTAACGCTGTCCCCACTAGGACAAGTATCGTCTAAATCAGGCCATATGGCAACTCCTCGAGCAACCAGCCCTTTAGCCACAAATTCAGGAATACTTATCAAGACATATGGCATAAACCTTAAGGCGGTTTGCCTGCAGACATCTACTTTATCAAAACCAGGTCCGCCATAACCAGCTATTCCTGAGTTTGCGGAAGCTGTCTGCGGTGTCAATGCTAAAAATAGTGCCAAAACGACCGACGC
>SKGH01000046.1 GCA_007117575.1 Candidatus Kaiserbacteria bacterium
CGAGTTTGCCAAAGAACTCGTTGAAGCGAAGGGAGAATTGTCGAAAAAGTTATCAAAATAGTTTAAAATTGCCACCGTTTTGAAATTCATTTGAGGGGACATTTAACGATTGGAATATACTGTAGGTGTTTAAGGCAGTATCTTTATAAGAGAAAGCATACTTATAATGTATAATAATCAATATGTTTGAAAGTTATAAACCAAGCAATGAAAAGTCTAATGACAATGAAAAAAATGCAGTCGAAACTACCTCTATAGAAGGTAATGAGTATACTTTTCAAGGTCTAATGGAGAGAATGAAAAGCTTTGGTTTAGATTATGCTAAGATGGCGCCTTTAGTTTTGTCCTTAAGCGCCTGCGCTACAATAGAAAGAAATGAAACAGAAGTTGAACAATTTGAAGGAGAGAGCGAATATGACGCAATACCAACAGAAGTGGCTAGAGAATTGGAAAAAAACCTTGGCTTTACCAAAGAAGTGGCTGAGTTGTGCCACCTTAGGTTTGATCCGGAAACGGTAAAGGGTGACATAGTTAACATTGCACAGATACATAGATATTCCCAATACCGATATTTACATCAATATAAAGAAAATGCTACTCCGGAAGTCAGAAAAGCAATTGATCCGATTGTGGGTTTGTTAGATGCAAATCAACGGGCAATATACAATATCATCCTAGAGATGAACTCATCATTAGATTCCGGTAAAAAATTAACCATAATGCCGGAAGGTTATGCAGAACACGACATGCATTTTTTGAATTCGTATCGCGAGCGTGTATTGAAACTAAAAGAGGATATCAATAGTGCTGAGATAGAGCGTTTACCGGAATTTTGGAACACGTTGGAAATTAAAGAAGAGGTAGAAGCACACTATTTACTATCTGAAATAATCGAGACTATTATCGCACGTATCCAAGCAGAGTACGGCGCAGAAGACATGATGAGTAATGAAGTGCAAGCTTTATTCATGGAGATAGTAAATCATCCTGCAAGAATGAATTCTGCCGAGAGGTCTTGGCACAAGGGTGGCGCTCTACAAACTTATTTTGACGGTGTCACTGATATGTATCCACCAGAGACAGCGGAAAATATGAAAAGTATTGAGTTTTTAACCTCATCATATAGTGACATACTGTTAGAGGCATTTTTTGAATACCAACAACAACGTGATGAGGAAGTCATGAGTAATATTGAGGGTCAACAGGGGGTACTGGTAATGGGAGCGTTTCATCGCTATCCTGAGTATATATACTGTCTACCAAAATTACCTGACGGATCAAATGCTAATTATTTAGATATTTTTCAACCATAGGAGTACTTGGCAATAAGTAGTATTTTAAATTTAGTAAACAATCCTGAGTAATAAAAAATTACATAGCCGGTAAGTAGTGGAATATATCCGGTAGTGCTATAAAACTTAATATTTTTATGACTTACGCGTTTCTGATCAAGTTCAAGGCGCTGAGGAGTGAAAACCAAAGGCGTACTTGGTGGTACGATGAAAGGTTTGAGTGACCAAAGCAACAAAGAAATTCGCCAAACGCGTAAGTACTGATTTTAATTTCCGTATTTAGGTCTGTTTGTTGGTAAAATATTGCACAATTTAAGTAACGCAATACATGTTAACGAATTGCTAAAATGTCCCTCTTTAACATGTTTAAGGATATCCTCTTTATGCAATGAAACCGTCCCTTTGATCAGCTCAGTTGATTCAGGAGTGGCCTTTTCTTTGCTAATTATGTTTTTGGCAATAAAGTAATAGCGATGGTCATCAACCAGCCCTTCAGTATGTGAATGCCAAAATAATTCCATATTTTTTACCCGTAACCCAGTTTCTTCAAGTAGTTCACGATGCGCCGCTTGAGTGGGGTCTTCGCTCTCATCTATAACACCTGAAAGCACTCTCAGTTTATTCTCTATATTTTCTTGTGGTCTATCCTCAATAATAAACTCATAACTTCCGTCGCTGTTCTCAATCAACACGTGTACTGAAGCGGGTAGAGTTACCCTTTCAAACCAAACTACATGACTGTTGATTTTTTTAGGAGTGACTGAAACCTCTAACAACTTAGTCTTGATCAGTTTGTCGGGTAGCATGGCAATTCTCGTTACTTCTCGTTCCCATGCCGTCCATGCATTTTCATTTGATATAAATTCAACTTTTTTCTTTTTGGTTTCAGTTAAAGTTGTTTCTAGATTATCTTCTGCTTGAACTTCCGGTTTATCTAGGTAGAAAATACGATTTTCGGGTAAAATTTCTGACAGTGTAGAAAATTCAGACTCATTAAAGGTACACCACGTTACTCTGTTTATAAGAGACATTTCTGATTTTAATTGGATATTTTCATTAAACTCTTTACTTGGTTTTAATGAAAATGAATGGGAAAAGTACAAGATTCTCCCGTGATATTTTTTTGCCACTTGATATATCCACGGTTTAGAAAGCCAGTGATGTGCGATAATCAAGTCTACTTTTGATAGTAATTCAGCAGGCAACACGGATTTCTCTAAAACTTGGCATGTGTCTATGTAGCCCAATTTTTTGGGTGGTCCCGCTTCTATAAAAATGAGTTTGGGGTTTTGTTGCGTTTGCGAAGCATTGCTCTCACGTGATTTTCTTATACAAACTGTCAGATCATGACCCTTTTTTGCCAAAGTATTCACACTATTTTTAATAAGACCATCCATCTCACTTTCGTGTGTATCGTTATTACTCCAGTCATTATCACTATAGGGTGCCAGTACCAATATTTTCATGATTATTTAAGTTAATTTGTATTCGTAAAAACTAAAGTGGGTTTTACTTAGTCTGAATTGATAACATAGAACGACATTAATAAATACACTTTATAGGTATCATGACTTACGCGTTTCTGATCAAGTTCGAGGCGCTGAGGAGCGAAAACCAAAGGCGTACTTGGTGGTACGATGAAAGGTTTGAGTGACGAAAGCAACAAAGAAATTCGCCAAACGCGTAAGTCCTGAGGTATGTTGCAAAGTTACTAACCACGTCAATCTTCCTCTCCTCCGGTAGTGATAAATCCGGCTTTCTTTTTATTGTCTTCTGCCAGTTTATCAGCTTCTTGTCTAATAAGGTCATAGGGAATTTTGTCTTGTGTTATTTCTCGAAGGTGTTGAAGAATTTGTCTAATGTCTTGATCTAATTGTAACACCGCTGTTCTGTTTTCTTTATGAAGACTAAAACTTCCTATTAAGTTAAATATTTCTTCATTTTCAATGTCTATATTATGTTTCTTAGCTAACTGAAATAACGCCAGAATAGTATTTAGTTGTGAAAATATTACAGCAATATCTAAACCAATACGATGCATCAAAGCGTCAGGATTACCTTCAGCTTTTTGCCAAAACTCATCCGCCAGTTTACGCGCATCTTGTTCCTCATCCGGTCCACCACTTTTACTCTTTTACTCTTTTGTTATTTCTTCTTCTATGAACCTCAAAATCGTATACGTTATTGGTATTTTCTGGTTGTTTTTCCATGTCTTTATTATAGCATTCCATAAAAGACCGCCAATTCATTCTTGTGTTGTGTGTGCGTGGCGCATATAAAAAACTATGCTTTTCAAAAACAAACCCATCTTTGCATGTTTGATATTTGTCTGTAATATATATATGTCCCCCGATTCGAATATAAAATATTTGAACCATTTTGACCCCGAAAAGGGGCAACGGTTCCGGTTTTGCGTAGCCGTTGGGCACAAGCACAATCGGGGGACACCCGTTGCCTCTCTTTGGGGTTAACTTGTATTAAAATTAATCTTTCAATTTATTATGAACAATAAACAGAAGTCCCCTGTATCAATTTACGACGAGTTTACCCATAAATATAAACTCTCCAAAACTTTGCGTTTTGAACTAAAGCCGGAAGGAGAAACACTTAAATGGCTTCAAGAACATGGAGTAGTTGAAAAAGACAAAAACATAGAACAAGCTTACCAAAATTTAAAACCGTTGGTGGATGATGAACATCGCATTTTCATAAAAGAATTCCTTAGTTCCGAAAAAGTATCTGATATAGATTTCTCGGCTTATGATCTCACATTATCAAAAGGAAAAGATGGTTTAAAAGATGTAGAAAAAGAAAAGAAAAAACTATATAGTGCTATTCTAAAAAAACTAGATAAACACAAAGATATTTGTGGAAAAGAAGTCTTAGACTTTGTGGCTAGTAGGGGAGCGGAACAAAAACAGATAGCTGATGTTTTTAGGGGAGACAAAGAAAATAAGTTACCCGGCTTTACGACTTATCTGACAAAATTTCAAGAAACTCGTAAAAATCTGTACAAGTCAGATGGTACAGCTACTGCTGTACCGACACGTATAGTAGATAACTATACGTTCTATAAAATTAATAAAGACACTGTTAAAAATGCCAAACACGGTGTCCAGTTTAAAGTCGGTCCTTACACTGACTATTTTCTCCAAGATAAAATTGATAAATATAACGACGCAGTAGGAGAATTCAATAAAGAAGTAAAGGGGTTACGTGATAGTGTTAAGAAAGAAAATAAAAATGACTATAAATTACTAAAGACATTACACAACCAGATTCTTTCAGAGAAAGAAGTGGAACAAGATGATTTTGAAGTTACAGATGAAAATCTAAAA
>SKGH01000102.1 GCA_007117575.1 Candidatus Kaiserbacteria bacterium
GTTTTATCAAATTTTAACTTGACGTGACCATCAGTAATGTTTTATGACATTACCTGAATGCCGAGACGGTCCTAACAGGTTTTCGTATTAATCAATATTTTCTATCTTTATTCGAGAGTATCGTTGACGGTGACCTATTTTTCTATCTCTATTACTTTTAGCTTTAAAGCGAATGATTGATAGTTTTTTACCTTTTCTTTCCTCCAAGTATGTTCCTGTCACCTTTCCGTTAGTATATGGTGTTCCTATCACTGTATTTGAACCATCATCAGTGAGTAGCACTTCGTTAAACTCAACAGTGTCACCCGGTTTTTTGTCGGTAATCAACTCCACGTCAATAACATCTCCCCGAGAGACAATATACTGTTTACCACCGGTGGCAATAACGGCTAGTGCTTTTTTCTCTGATTTTTCTATAGTATTCATAACGCGTTGCATAATACAAGAAATCATTAAAAATCGCAAGCTTTTTGGGTATGTTTAGTTTCGGTTAGAAAGAGCGCTTTTTA
The DNA here is from genome assembly GCA_007117575.1 of Candidatus Kaiserbacteria bacterium. Classification (GTDB taxonomy): domain Bacteria; phylum Patescibacteriota; class Minisyncoccia; order Phycocordibacterales; family UBA918; genus OLB19. Next base: position 510 of record SKGH01000102.1, read on the forward strand.
TTGTGTCCGGGTCTGCATATTCTAATTCAGAGCCGGTAGAAAGGCCTCGACCAAGGAGTGAAATCTTGAGTTGATTTTCTTCTATATTGTCTTTAAGTAAAGATTCTACATAGTTGGCAGTGTTTTCTCCGTCAGGGTTTACAGAAAAACCAAGTATTATCTCCTTTAAGATATTCATTCTGTCATTCACAATAACCTTAAGGGCGCCACCACGTAGTTTGTTGGTGTGAGCTTCGTTTAATAGTGGTACCGTACCACCTAAAACAAAGTACAGTCCGTTGTATACATCACTTTTTTCAATTGCGATTATGTCATTATCTTTTTCTACGACCAATAGCTTGCTTTTATCTCGACTCTCGTCGTTGCATATATCGCAAGTATGGCTATTGTGATTGTGTGTAGCCGTGAAGAATCTTTGACATTGTAGACAGGATCTTACCGAGGTGTGGACATTGTCTACAAGATGAACAAAGTCATTTCTTTCTTCGTTTGATAGTGTCAGTATATGAAAAGCAAATCTTTTTGCCTGCCTAATACCCACGCCGGGAAATTTTTCAAAATGCTTTATCAGCTTATCCAGATCACTCATTTTAGTTATCAGAAATTATCATCATCACTACTAGCCAGAGCGGTAGCGTGGTGGGTGTCTATGTTTAGAAAACGAACATGTCTTTCGTCAAAGTATAATTCAGCCATACCGACCGGACCATTACGATGTTTTTCAACCAATATTTCGGCGATGTTTGGCCTGTCTGATTCTTTATTTATTTTATCTTCTCTGTGTATAAACATTACCACATCAGCATCTTGTTCAATCGATCCGGAGTCTCTTAGGTCTGATAGTCTGGGTTTACCGCCACGTTGTTCAACAGCTCTTGATAACTGTGACAGAGCAAGAACCGGCACGTCGAGCTCACGCGCCAATATCTTTAAAGAACGAGAAATTTCAGTAACTTGTTGTACGACAGAGTCGCTGGCTTTAGTATTAGTTGGGCTCATAAGTTGTAAATAGTCGACTATAATGAGGTCTAGATCGTGTTCATTTTTAAGCCTTCTGGCTGCCGACCTCATTTTTAAAATATTGTTACCGGGCTGATCGTCTATGTGTATAGGAGCTTCAGATAATCTGGCCATAGCGTCTTGCACTGATTGAAATTCTTGATCGGTAGAAAGTTTTCCGGTTCTAAGCTTCCACGAGTCAACACCCGCCTCCGCAGCCAGCATTCTGTCTACAAGTTGTTGGTCGCTCATTTCTAAGGAAAAAATACCTACCGATGATTTGTTTAGCAAGGCTGCGTTACGAGCAATGTCTAAAGCAAAAGTGGTTTTTCCCATGGAGGGTCTGGCTGCCAGAATTATAAGGTCAGACCGCTGTAGGCCGGCAAGTATGTTGTCTAAGCTTTGATAGCCGGTAGGTACACCTCTTTTGGCGTCTTGGTTGGCGTTAAGATGTTCAAAACGCTCCCATGCTTCTGTTAAGGAGCTACCGATAGTTCGGAATTCCTTTGTATTACTAGACGATGTTACGTTATAGACTTTTTTCTCTGCCTGATCCAGAGTAACTTCAATATCTTCAGGGTTTGAGTAACCAAGTTCTGCTATATCATCGGCGGCATGTATCAGTTGTCTTAGGGTGTAGCGATTGTGAACCAAGCCGGCGTAGTACACGGCATTACCGGCCGCCGGAACAACCTCTACTAACTCTGACAGATAACCGGCACCACCTATTCTCTCTAATGATGATTCATTTTTAAGCTTGGTGCTGATTGAAAGTAGGTCTATTGGTTCACCCTTAGTGAAAACTTCAAGAATGGCTTTATATATTTGACCGTGTTTGTCAGCAAAAAAACTTTTAGGGTATATAGTAACAGCGATGTCATGCATGACTTCCGGCTTAAGCATTATAGCGCCCAGTAGAGCTCGCTCAGCATCTAAGTCATGTGGCGGTACTCTAAGTCTTTTTTTGGGTTGTGATGTGTTCGGGTTATTCATCGGTCGGTTATTATATCATGTCATGAGCGAGGGAATATCTTATACTTTATCCAGTTCGGATAAACTCACTCTGGCACCCTCGGGTGTGTCTTCAAGTTGATATCCACGAGCTGTAATTGCGTCGCGGATGCGGTCTGCTTCCGTCCAATTTTGAGCAATTCTTGCTACCTGACGCTCTTCTATCAGAAGGGTAACATCTTCAGGAACATCGGCCGGAGACAGGTATCCTAGAGCCGACCGTCCTTTTTCGGGATCAATATCTAAACCCAAACCGAGTATTTGGTCGAAGTGTAGAACCAAAGCTCTTTTATCAGTATCTTTTATGTCAGGGTCTCGAGCTACCTCCCACAAAACAGCGACAGCGGAAGGAGTGTCCAGATCATTATTGATTGCTTGATGAAATTTTTCTACATATTTTGTCTCGCATGTACCTTGATCAGTTGGCCATGTTTCGAACATTAGTCTTTTTAGTTTATTTACCGCGTTTAAGGCGTTACTCAGTGCAGTATCGGAGTATTGTACGCGTGTTCTATAGTGGGCGGTTAACAACCAGTAGCGGTAAACATCTGCCGTATAGCCTTTTTGGTATAAATCGTTAAGGGTGAGAGCCTGTCCGGAGGATTTTGATATTTTTTCACCTTCCATTGTCAGGTGTTCATTATGTAGCCAATAACGGGCAAATGTTTTACCTGACGCACATTCTGATTGAGCTATTTCGTTGTTATGGTGTACGGTTATGTGGTCTACGCCACCGGTATGAATGTCAAGTTCAGTACCCAAAGTGGCAAAAGCCATAGCTGAACATTCTATATGCCACCCGGGACAACCTTTACCCCACTTACTCTCCCAGCCAATATCACCAAATTTCCATAAACAAAAATCATGAGGGTCTTTTTTTTGAGGATTGGAAGCAATTCGGGCACCGGCTTTTTGGCCGGCCAGGTTTAGGTTGCCTAAAGTGCCATACTCTTTATATTTCGATACATCAAAATATACGCCATCATCAATAACGTACGTGTAACCACTATCTTCAAGAGAACTTATAAGCTCTATCTGTTCGTCAATGTAATCGCTGGCTCTGGCGTATTGAGAGGGTGGAAGGATGTTCAATGATTCCATGTCGTCCATAAAAGCTTTTATATAACGGTCTGAGAGCATACGCATGGATTCAAGTGAGATGTCCATATCTTCTCTTCGTAGGGCTTTCATCATTTTGTCGTCACCATCATCGCCGTCGTCTGTAAGGTGTCCAAAGTCAGTGAAATTGACGGTATGGTTTGTGTTGTAGCCATTGTAGTGAAGTGTACGTATTAGAGTATCCACAAACACATAAGCCCGTAGATTTCCTATGTGGGGAATATCGTAAACAGTTGGTCCGCATGAGTAAATAGAAACACAATCTTCATTTATTGGTTTAAAGGTTTCCAATTTACCACTCTTGGTGTTTGTTAACATAAGTGGTAGTTTAGCGATGGTTTCTTGATTTTTTTCTTTAGGTTTGAACAAATTGAACATATATATTTTCGTTTTAAATTATAACAAAGTATAACTGCTATGGCATGTAGAGTCTATGGTAATAAAAATGTTCTTAAACATCAGGATTTACGCGTTTGGCGAATTTCTTTGTTGCTTTCGTCACTCAAACATTTCATCGTGTTACCAAGGGTCTGTCACCGAACTCGATTTCTCGCTTTTTTCTAGGAATTTTATAGTTTAACCACGTGAGTTAAATGGTCAAAATGTGAGTTCGGGACTGGGTCAACGCCTCGAACTACATCAGAAACGCGTAAGTCTTGTAATATTCAATATTGATTTGAGTCATGTATCCTAGTGTGCGATAATACACTTATGAATAGGTATTATGATGAAAATAATGAAGAGATAAAACCGGTAAAGCCGAATCGCTCGCTTTTTGCGGGAGGACTAGCCTTAATTTTGATTGCCTCTGCTTTTTTCTCCGGTCTTCAGATTGGTTCCGGTTCTGTTGTGAATGCTGAAGCAGGTGTATTCTCTTTTTTTAGAAGTCATTCTACGGCCGTAGACACTAACGTAGATATGAGTGAGTTTTGGAGGGTGTGGAATTTGCTTGAGGAAAAATTTTCCGCTCCCACCTCAACGCATTCCGTTAGTGTTGAGGACAGGATGCATGGCGCTATTAAAGGTTTGGTAAATAGTTATGGTGATCCCTATACTGTTTTTATGCCACCGACGGAAGCGGCGGCTTTTCAGGAAGACATCTCAGGAAATTTCAGTGGAGTTGGTATGGAAGTCGGGATGCGTAACGGTTTAATAACGGTTATTGCACCACTACCCGAAACTCCCGCTGAGCAAGCAGGACTTTTACCTGGAGATGTAATTGTTAAGATTGATGATGTTTCTACTGACAGCATGTCCATTGATAGCGCGGTGAAAATGATACGGGGGGAAAAGGGTACAGAAGTCACTTTAACTGTAGCGAGGGAAGGAGCGTCCGGTTTTATAGAAAAAACCCTGATCAGAGACACTATATCTATACCCACCATTAAAACAGAGATAAAGGGCGATGTGTTTGTTATTACTTTGTACAATTTTAACGCCTTGGCGGAAATGAAAATGCAAGAAGCTCTTAGAGAGTATGTACGTAGCGGGGTCGATAAAATGGTTCTAGATTTACGAGGAAACCCCGGAGGTTTCTTACAGAGTGCGGTCGCGATAGGTTCTTACTTTTTACCTACAGGTAAAGTTATATTGCGTGAAAAGTTCGGTGGAGACAGAGAAGAGGTTTTGTATCGTAGTCAAGGACGTACTTTGCATGGTTTTGCTCCGAAAGAAATGGTGGTTTTGGTTGATGGCGGTTCTGCTTCAGCTGCAGAAATATTGGCAGGTGCGTTATCTGAGCATGGTGTAGCTACATTGATGGGTGCTCGCACTTTTGGCAAAGGTTCGGTGCAGGAATTGGTTAGACTACCTAACAGATCTTCTCTTAAAGTAACCATTGCTCGTTGGTTGACACCGATGGGTCAGTCCATATCAGATGGTGGTTTAGAGCCACAGGTGCTTGTGGAGCGAAGTTTTGAGGACAGAGAAGCGGGTATAGATCCTCAATTGGACGCAGCTCTTAAGTGGTTAGCTGGAGAACGTGATTTTTTGGAAGAAAGTGAGACTGATGCTAGCCACGAGTCAGAGTAGTCCGTTGTTAGGTAGTTAATATATTTAGAAATTACGCTTTTCTGCGATACGGGGTGACTGTTGTCATTCACATAAAATTGTTCATAGCACTACAGAGTATACGGCTTAGTTTTAGCAATTGTTTGTTACTGACATTATGATTCACAATTTGATTAGCTTGATTTTATGCAAGTTTTATTGATAACAATATTTGGTAGTGTCAAGGGTCTGCAAATTATTATAGATCCGTGCTATACTCTGCCCGTTTAGAGTTAATGGATTTATACAAAAATTATGCAAGTTATTCTATTAAAAGATGTAGCGTCGTTAGGTCGTCGCTTTGATGTGGTAGATGTGTCTAAAGGATATGCAATGAATAAGCTTATACCTAGAGGGTTGGCACAGCCGGCAACTAAATCAAATATTGCCTCTTTAGAGGATAAGAAACGACAATCACAAGCAGAAATTGAAGCTGACCTCAAAAATTTCAGCTCATTGTGTGGCGCGTTAAGATCTGCCGATTCTTTAGTTGTTAGGGCGAAGGCGAATGAAGATGGTACACTCTTTCAAGCTCTGCCGGCAACTGAGATTGCCACTCAATTAAGCGATGTAGCGGGAAAGAAGCTATCACCAGATTTTATTGAATTGTCAACACCTATTAAACATACCGGTAAATGTGATATAACACTGTCGTGTCTTGGTCAACGTGAAGTTATTACTATTGAAGTTGAATCTTTATGATATATTCATGAATAAATTATGAATAATATACTTAACATTTTACGAGGTAGAGCAATGAAGCAAGTTTTAGCTGTATTTGCCGTAACTGCTTTACTGATAGGGGGGTTGATGTTGTTGGTTGCTTGGCAAAATGATGATCTGCCAAACTTTATGACCGGCGCATCAATAGAAGCTTTACCAGTTGAGGAGTTGGACGGACCACTTTCTGTGGATGCTCTTTTGTCCCAACAAACTCTTGAACCAATAAACAATATGAATCCAAAAGCAACATTTAATACCAACTTTGGCCCCATCACCCTTGAATTATTTGCTGACAGTATGCCGGTTACAACTGATAACTTTATAAAGTTAGCTGAGGAGGGTTTTTACGATGGTACCAAGTTTCATCGCGTCATAAATGGTTTTATGATCCAAGGTGGAGATCCTAATTCTCGTGGTGACGATTCAACTACTTATGGTCAGGGTGGTCCGGGATACAATATACAAGATGAGTTTGTCGAAGGGGAGCACCTTACAAATGTAAGAGGTACTATCGCTATGGCAAATACCGGACAACCAAATTCAGGTGGAAGTCAGTTTTTTATTAACTTAGTTGATAATACTCAACTTGATTTTGATAAAGAACCACTTACTTCTAAGCATCCTGTATTTGGCAAGGTTCTTGAAGGTATGTCCGTAGTTGACGAGATAGCTCTAGTAGAGACCGGACCCCGTGACGTACCGGTTGAACCTGTGATAATAGAATCTATAACTATTGTTGCGGGCGGTGAATAAATCATGACTTACGCGTTTCTGATAAATTTCGTGGCGCCACCCAGCTATAGTTCCGGTAAACATTTATTACTAACGTAATAAATCAAAATCGTTTTAGTCAGTCACGAAAGAATATAAATGATCACGGAAACTGGAGCTGGGTGAGGCGTACTTGGTGGTACGATGAACGGTTTGAGTGACGAAAGCAACAAAGAAATTCGCAAACGCGTAAGACCTGTAAATAATTTCTTTCTTATGCAAAACAAAATACCGAGTATATTACTCGGTATTTTGTTTTTCTGTTCAACAGCGTATAAAAAAGATTGAAGTCTGCTTATTTACTGACTGCCGGTAATACATCTACTATTTTTTTGCTTATGACCTTACCGTCAAACCTTTGTTTTCTGGTATTTCGGAAACTAACCACGCCGTTGGCAGTGGCAAATAGTGTATGATCTTTACCAAGCCCTACATTTTTACCGGCTTCTATGCGTGTACCTCTTTGCCTTACTATCACCATGCCGGTTTTTATACCTTGTCCGGCATTGCGTTTAACTCCCAAATATTTCGGTTTTGAATCACGTAGGTTTTTCGCTGTACCTCCTGCTTTTTTAGTTGACATATAAACTTGCTTATACTATTCGATAGTCATTAGTTTTGTGCCATAATATACATGTGGCAACCATGACTGTTTAAATAACTGTCGGATTGTACAAGATATGTTAGAAAAACTCAAGTCTCTATTTTTAGATGATGTCTTTTTCTACGGTTTTTTGGTGATATTGGTGGCTGTCACATCGTTTGGTTTGGGTCGCATTTCTCAAGCCGAGAGTGATAAATTGCCTCTGGCTAGAGTTACTATCGAAGAACCGCCGGAACGTACGGGCGGAGCTACTTTAGTACCGGAAGAAAGTACCCGTTATGTTGCATCACGCTCCGGTACACGCTTCCATTTGCTTGATTGTCCCGGAGCTCGTCGTATCAATGAAGAAAATAAAGTATATTTTTCAACTAAAGAAGAAGCGCTGGCAAACGGCTATTTACCGGCTGCCAATTGTCCGGGTATTTAGAGAAAATAAACATGACTCAACTTTCAAAAATAAAGAATGTTTTTATATCTGCCGGTGTTTTGTGGTATAGAAATGGGGTCGACTATATATCTGCCGCTGTTTCTTATTACACCATCTTTGCTCTGGTGCCTCTGATCTTTATTTCTGTGCACGTGGTTAGTATTTTGTATGGAGAAGAATATACCATAGCGGTAATGCAGGAGTGGGGAACGGGCTTGGGGTCTGGTATAGTAAATTTATTGCAAGAAGCGGTACAAAATTTAGACACTTTGTCATACCCAACTTATTTACCATATGCCGGTCTTTTTGTGGTATTTAGTGCACTATTGGTGTGGCTAAACACTATAGCCAACGGCCTCCATCGCTTGTTTGGTCAAAAAAGTTCCGGTGTAAAAGCTTACTTTAAAAGGTCTTTTTACGCACTCGTATTTCTTGTCTTTTTAGAAATGTCTATCATTTCTCTGATCGCGTTAGAATTTTTTGTAGCTTTGACCGGATCTATAAGTAACCTGCTTTTTAGTGTCGTCTATATCTTTTTTTGGACCATACTTTCAGCTATTAGCTATAGTTTGTTGTCTATGGATAATCATCCACCTTTGTTTAGTAGATTGTTGGGTGGCTTTGTAGCTTCTTTGCTTTTCATCTTAGGGCAATCTTTGGTAGGTTTATATGTATTTTCATCTACTATTCCAAACATATTTGACAGAGCCGGCCTGATACTTGTGTTGTTATTATGGGTTTATGCTAATGCTTCCATATATTATTTTGGTGCGTCTTTTTCTCAAGCTCATTCAGAGATATTTTCAAAATTAAACAATAAATAATTGAAGCCGAAACAATCGGCTGTGATAGACTGGTATATATGTTGGTTTTAGATGTAGAAGCAAGCGGTACAGAATACGACTTGCACTCAATAGTGGCGATAGGAGCCTTGGATTTTAATTTTCCAGAGAGACGATTTTACCAAGCTTGTCGTGTATGGCAGGGAGCCAAGGTTATGTCAGAAGCTATTAAGGTTTGTGGTGTAAGTGAAGATCAACTTTACGATAAAAAGTTACCAACCGAGGGTGAGACCGTCCGAATGTTACTGGAATGGTCTGAACACTTAGTGAATAGAACAATAGCCGGTCAAAATCCCTCTTTTGATCGCGATTTTTTACGCGCGGCATCCGGAAGAGAGGGTATTGTCTTTCCTCTTGCCAGTCGCACCATTGATACCCATTCTTTATGTTGGATGCATATGATAAAAAGAGGCATACAACCACCTTTAGATGATCAAAACAAAAGGTCTGCTTTGGATCTGGATGGGATTTTGAGATACTGTGGTATAGATGATGAACCAAAACCACACAACGCCATGACTGGAGCTCTGTGCCACGCGGAAGTCTTGTCTAGGTTGCTTTATAATAAACCCTTGCTACCGGAGTTTGCTGATAATGCATTACCGTGGTGAGTGACTATTCACTTTTATGACCTACGCCTAACCTTGGTTAATGATAAACTAATGAGTATTGATAAGTAAATATTTTTTTATTTTATGAGTAAAAGACAATCAGAACACGAAACTCAAAACAAGGCACAGGCACCTTCGCCACACTGTCGAATTGAAAGCGAACTGTTTGAAGGTTCAGGTGGTGGCGTGGCATCATGGCGAGTTTTTCGCATTATGTCTGAATTTGTGTCTGGTTTTGAGTTGTTGCAGAAGTATGGCTTGGCAGCGACTGTATATGGTAGCGCTCGCTTAAGGCCCGGCGACCGCTACTACCATGATGCGGAGGAATTATCAGCGGCTTTAGCTAAACGTGGTTTTTCTATAATTACGGGTGGAGGCCCGGGTATCATGGAGGCAGCAAATGTGGGAGCTTTTAAGGCGGGAGGTAACTCTTTGGGGTTTAACATTCAGTTGCCATTTGAGCAAAAATTGAACCCTTATACCACTGAGTCACTAAATTTCAATTATTTCTTTTCCAGAAAAGTAATGTTGGCATTTGCAGCTGAGGTTTATATATATTTTCCGGGTGGTTTCGGGACAATGGATGAATTGTTTGAAATGATTACTTTGATACAAACTGAGAAAATAGAACCAATACCAATAATTGTTTACGGTAAAGATTTTTGGGAACCTTTACTTGACTTTGTAAGGCACAACATGTTGGAAAAATTTCAAACCATAAGTCCGGCAGATTTCGAACTGCTTCAATTGGTAGATTCGGTCGATGAAGCTTTGGAACTCATTACGGCGCAAGTTAATTGTGAAAATGTTCATCAGATCTAAATTAAATGAATATGAGTAAATTTCGTGATGTACTGAATACTTTTGATCTAAATAACATACCCAATCTAGATTTGGTGGTTGAAGGAGCACTGGAACTGTTTAGTGAAGTAGAGTTACCAACTTTACCGGAAAAACCCTTTAAAGAGCCGTTGGTGGTGGGTAGTGGTAATGCATATCATACAGCTAGGATCATTTTTCCTGACTATAAATACCTAGCCGATGAGTCGAGTTTTATTTCTGCTTTTGAATATGAAGGTGTGGCTTATGACGGCGTCGTATTAGTCAGTGCGTCTGGAGGTAAGCATGCCTTAAAGATGGCGGAAATGGCAAAAAATTTACCTTTGTTATTACTTACCCATAACCCTCAAACTCCCTTACGAGATCATTTGCCGGCTGATAACATTCTTGTTTTCCCTAAAAATCGTGAACCATACACTTATAATACTTCTACTTACTTGGGGTTGATATTAAGTCGTACCAAAGAAGATGTAAGGGGTATTGTTGAGCACATGTCAGAGCTTCAAGCTTTATGGGACGGTTATCAACTCTCTAAATATAACGCGTTTGTGTTCATTATACCTGATACATTTAGCGCTCTTTCACCGATGGTGCGCACCAAGTTTGATGAGTTGTTTGGAGGTATGGTCTGTGGTCGTGTATTTACTGAGTCTGAGGTCATGCATGCTAAAACTGTGGTAAACAGTGACAGCGAGCTGTTTATTTCAGCGGGTGTTAAAAACGATTGGTATGGTAATCCTGACGCTAGGGTTGAAATACCACTGCCAGATCAATACAACTGGGCTTTGCTGATGTGTGCTTTATATCTTACTGTAGGACGCATTCAGGAAGCTCACCCTCCATACTTTGCTGATTCTATTGAGGGCTATGCACAAATAGCTACCAATATATTCGGACATCCCATATCTCCTATAGTAGAATAGTGACTATGAGTTACATTGTATGCGACATCGGAGGAACTAAAACCAGAGTGGCGTCTTCTGAGGACCTTGAGTCCTTTGGTGAAGTTATAAAGTTTAAAACACCGCGTAGTGCCAGAGAAGGAGTAAAGATGATCTCGGAAGCAGCTTCATCTTTACAGAACTCTCCAATCCGCTCGGTGGCGGTGGGTGTGAGAGGTTTTCTTTCTTACGACAAATCAATGATAGTGCACGACACAGCCCTGTCTTCGTGGACGGAAGAACCGCTAGCGGATATGTTATCTGACGCTCTTGATGCTGACGTGGTTTTAGAAAATGATACCGCCTTGGCAGGGTTGGGTGAAGCGCATTACGGAGCGGGAATAGGTTATGACATAATGGTCTATCATACTGTGAGTACCGGAGTAGGGGGTGTAAAAATAGAAGATGGGGTCATAGACCGTTCCGCATCCGGTTTTGAACCCGGTCATCAAATACTTGATATAGATAAAACTATTTTAGGTGTCGATGTTTCTCCCACTTTGGAAAGGTTGGTCTCAGGTAGTGCAGTAGCAGAACGAATGGGAGTACAGCCATATGAAATTCCGCAGGATGATAAGATATGGGATCAGTTGGCATTCTTTCTGGCTCACGGCATTCGTAATACCGTTCTTTACTGGTCACCGGACGTGATAGTGCTGGGCGGTTCTATGATAGTTGGAGATCCGCGTATTTTGTTAGATGACATTGTGCGACACGCAAATGAAATCATAGGCGATGTCACCGAATGTCCCCTGATTCTCGATGCTAAACTTGGTGATAATGGTGGTTTGTATGGAGCTATGGCTTTATTGGGGCAGAAAGTTTAATCTTATTTAGCTAAGTAAGACTGAACAGTAGATGAATGGTAATATTCTTGAATTATGAAAGAGTCATTTTCAGCATTTTCTGATTTACCTGAACATAAGCCAGACTCTGTAACCGAACAAAACGCTAATGACAATGAAGGACTTGGTTTGCAAATACCGCAGACTGAAGAGGATAAAGTCTTGTTTTTAGAGCTGGCCAGAGAAGTGGTAAGGAGGTTGGCAGAAGAAGGTGCTAAGTCTGATTTTGAGAAATATAATAAAGAGATGGCAGAGATAGAAAATGAAAATAGAGAATATATAAGAAATCAGGACACAAAAAAAGATAATAAAAAAGCATCTGTGGCGGGTAAGATACTAAACGCGACTTCCGTAGCTGCCGGTTTAGGTTATTCGACGGCCTATGCTCAGCCCGTGGAACATAATAATGTGCCGGACAATGTTGTACAAACCGAAGGTTTGCCAGTAGAGGATGAAAATATGTCGGCCGAGACTGAAGGAGGTCTTCGAGAGGACGAGATGGGCGACTTACCCGTCTGGAGTGAGCAGATGTTTGAATCGTATGCCAGAAACATGATGAGTAGGAAAGATTATGGTTTAATAATCTCTGATTTTCCCAACTATGCTGATAATTTAGATGAAGAATATGCCAAGTTTTTACTATGGCACGCCTTGACCCACAATCCCGTTGGTTTAGCACATACGCATGACGCAATGATTATTGGTGTTGATAAAGATATATCGCAACAATTACTGTCGCACCCTTTTGTAAAAGACGATGCTGAACTTTCCACCAAGATAGTCTTGTGGTCTTCTGCTTTTGATGCTATTGGGGAGGACCCTCTACGTGTAGCCGATAGAATAGAAGACCTCACTGTTTCTAGTCTAAACGCTGACAATTTTCCTATAGATAAACAGCTGTTGGAGAAGACTTTGGCTTATCTGCAAGCCAAGACTTGGTTACGTAGCAAACGTTTGTTTGAACATCAGGTTTTGAGTGAGTATCAACAACTTTTCGCTTCACCTCTAGAAGAGATTAGAGACATGGTTATACAGGATACTTTTCAAGAACGTATGCGTTCTTTGGTGGATAATGGCAGGTCTTTTTCATATATAAACATGCTTTCCTTGGCTCAAGGTGCTATTTACGAAGTGGAGCGAGGGCATGCAACACAAGATGATACTGAGTCAGTGCGGGAAACCATAAATAGTTTTTTTGATAATTTAGAATCACAACTTGACACCACTATCATCGGTCATGAAACTAAGTTGATAGCCATGACACATGAAGAAACAGGTTTTGAAGATGAAGACGTGGTAACGTTTTTTAACCGTTTTGGTGGTCTTGATGAAAATATTGTCTATGTTGGTAGAGGGGTTAAAGATGAGCAAGGTGATTATGTTCCTGAGAAAATTCTTCAAACCATTCGCTCTGCTTCTGCGGGGCAGGAGTATGTTTTTATATTTTCCGGTCACGGTTCACCGGAGATGTGGTCTGTAAATGAAGTGGAAGATCCTGTCACGAGTATTACCAGTGCGCACGGTATTTCCGTTATTGAATTGGCAAGAGCTATTGCCGAATCAAGTGGCACCATTCACGTGATAGGTGCCACTTGCAATGGGGCAGATTTTTTTATGCGTATGGGTGATTACGTACGCTCGTTTAGAGATACATCAAAACCACTAAATTCTGGAGTTTTGATTACCTCAGGTGGTCGTGGTCAGATAACGTTCAGTCATATCGAAGGTCGTTATGACGATATATCAAGTGTTTATTTAGAATCTATGATTAAGCAAAAAGGATTAAGAACGGATGGAGAAAATAATTTAACCGTAGAAGATATATGGCGGGTGGAAACCGGTTATATAAAAGAGCAATTTGCGCCTGATAGAATGCCTACCGATCCAACCATTCTTGTACCTAGAGATCGTAAGGTAGACATCGATAAGGGTGAGGATGCGCATGACATAAATCCCTATCTATTCCTTGGCCATGCACCCGTTAAGTTTCATTCATCTGATGAACCTAAGGCGGTTTAACTTTTTACCTTATTGTCGCCAGTACCATAGACCCGGCAGAATTTTAAAAATGATCATTAGTAATATAAAAAAGTACCTAAAAAAGTAACCCATAATTTACTTTTTAAATATTTGTTGTATTATTGTGTTTGGGTCCATGTACATTAGTAGGAGTTGCAAATGAAAAGCAGAGTGCGGTCGCAGCCACCGGTTTTAAGGAATGGTGAAGTTTATGATTGTGTAGTTAGTTCTCAAAGGAGTACGCGAGTCAGAGATGATAACGCTTTCAGAGAGGTTCAGCGAACTATTGATGGAGATTTGCGTTGTTTTAACGGTAACGCTTTAAAATCTCCTATTATTACTCCACAGGAAGGAGAACCAAGTAATCAAACTTGTCTGGTCCTTTTCAATAGACAGGCTGAAAGGTATACTGACTTCAGTCTCTTGCCCAAATTTCAGGAAGTGGTATGGATGTTGCGCTATATGCTCGCAAATAGCAACAGTGCGATTATGATGAAAAGGCAATCTTTTACAAACCCCTACGGTTTGGTTTTGGCAAACGGTAAAGGATTACTGTTTCAATTAGCCGATGAACTTAGAACCTTGTCTCAAAAGAGCTGTGAGCATGATAAGGGTAGAGCACTGGACTCATACAGAGAAGTAATTAAAGATTTTGAAAAGTATCGAAAACGCGTCAGTGTCCTTCAAAGTGGTTTAACCTTAATACAACAAGGAAAACTCCTCACCTTTTCTATGGTCATGCTTTCTTTGATGACGGTAACCGATGCCAACGAATATATGGAACGGCTTTCAGATTTGAGGGTGCGGGTCCGTAAAATAATCAATATTCAGACGAGTTTGGCCGATGCCAATAAGAATGGCTTATTTATGCCTTTTTCTGGTTTAGGTCTGTCACTCTGATCATAATCGAAAGAGGTCTGCCAAGGCAGACCTCTAATTTGTTGATTTATGCAAAAAAAATCGTATACTAGTCAATAAGTTGTAAAGGGCCAGTAGCTCACTTGGTAGAGCGCCTCGTTTGCACCGAGGAGGTAGCGGGTTCGATTCCTGTCTGGTCCACAAAAGCTTTAGCCTCAACACGGATGTGTTGAGGCTTTAGCGTTGTGAGACCGGACAGGAAGCGAACCGAGGCGGCGCGAAGCCGACTCCGTAGCAAAGCGAA
>SKGH01000036.1 GCA_007117575.1 Candidatus Kaiserbacteria bacterium
AGAAGTGACTACGCACTGTAGACGTACAACCGCAACCCAACTCGGACGCGGGTTCAACTCCCGCCATCTCCACAAAACACAAAACCACCCTTCGGGTGGCTGTGTTTTGTGGAGATGGCGGGAGTTGAACCCGCGTCCGAGTTGGGTTGCGGTTGTACGTCTACAGTGCGTAGTCACTTCTTATGTTTAGAGCGGACACTTTTAGACGTGACCAGACAGTGTTCGCTCGATCTCGATAGAATTTCATTCATTTATCTCGAGAAAGATAAATGACATATTCTCATGTTTATTACACCGCCATCACATTATGAGAACTCATGCGATACGATGTCACTCCGGCACGCGTTAATTTACGCGAAGGCGGGAGAGAGGCCCATACCGGCAAAGTATGGACTTTTTACGCTATTCTTTGCACGTAAAGGTGGATACCTTAGTACGCAGGGGTATCCAACTGCGGCACTGCACACAACCGGCAAGACCAACCGTCGATGCCTGGCATCCCCAGTCCCAGTTTTTTCCTTGACCAACGTGACATTGTTACGAGGGAAAAAGAAAAAACTGGGGCTGGGAACGGTGTGCGAAATTTATTGATTTTTCAAAATACGTTGAATGGACCGCTGGCTGTCTCTTTTTTTTATGGTTTCTCGTTTGTCTGCTTTCTTTTTTCCTCGTGCCAACGCCACTTCCAGCTTTAGGTTACTCTTAGTATCATACAACGATATTGCCACAAGTGTCAAACCGGCTTCTTCAATCTTGCGTTCCAATGCAGATATTTCTTTACGGGATAATAATAACTTTCTCGGTCTTTCCGGATCATAGTCTTTTGGGGTGTTGGCTATTTGGTAGGGTCCAAAAGTGGCATTGACTAAAAACGCCTCGCCACCTCTTATCAGAACGTATGAACCAACCAGTGAACCTTTGCCGGCTCTGATGGCTTTCACTTCGTGACCAAACAGAACCAGCCCGGCTTCGTAGGTGGCTATGATTTCAAAGTTAAAACGGGCTTTTTTGTTTGTAAGATATTTTTTCATTTTATTATCTATTCACTCATGCTACTATACTTATGAATCATCGCAATATGCTACTTGAAGGAGATGGCAGTGTTATTAAAGCACTCAAACAAAAAAAATATCTATTGGATAGTGGTAAGCCTCATGACCATATAAAACCACTGCTAATAATAGACGGTGGTTTGATGAAAGGCGCCTATGGAGTGGGTGCCGGTTTAGCTTTTGCAGATCTTGGGTTTGACACTCTTTGGGATAATGTGGTTGGTATATCTTCAGGTGCGCCAACCGTTGCGTACCTCCTTTCCGGCAATGCTGAGGCAGGCGCGTCAGTTATGTATGAAGAGTGTTGTTCTACTGAATTTGCAAATTTTAGAAAATTTTCAGAAAGTATAAATTTTCAATATTTTATCGATGTCATAAAGAATGATTCAAAAAAGAAGCTTAATGTAGAGAAAGTTTTAAATAATAAGACTAAAATTTTTTTAGGGGTAACTGATTTTTACACGGCTGAACCAAACCTTATAGAACCGGTGGATGAAGAAGGTTTGTTTTTAGCTATTGAAGCTTCTATATCCATGCCTAATGTATCTTTAAGGTCCATTCTTATAAATGGTAAACGGTATACTGACGGAGGTTTTGACAGACCGCACATAATCAGTAAAGCCATAACCGATATTGAGGCGACGCATATACTTTTGATCACCAATCAAGACAAAGAAGGTCCTCGAATCTCATGGCGGGAAAGATTTTTAAATGATACCTTGTTTCGCTTTCGCATGAGTCATGCTCTTAGAATCGCCGCCAATAGTCGTCGCTACTCCAGACTGCACGTTTTAGACGCGTTAAGAAAAAATAAATCAATCAAAATGTCTTTGGTTTGGGGCGATGGTTCTATTGGTAGTTTAGAACAGAAAAGTGAGGTGGTGCGGTCGGTGATAGAGAAGTCACGTCAGTGGTGGCACAATCAGCTCGCATAATAGCTAATTTTCTGTATAATGTGCTCCTGTACAATATAAATATATGTTTAAAGAAAACAATCAATCAGAAAAAGAATCGTCGCCAACACAACCACCCAAGGTTACTTCTAACGACTCCGGCAACAACGAACCTTTTTTAACTAAAAGAGAGACTGACCCGAACAGTACAAAAAATAATTCTAATAACGGGGATAAGAATAAAAATAAGGATTTTTCCTTAAATAAACTTCGAGGCGCCGGCTCTAAGTTGCCGGTGGGTCCCGGTAACTTTTGGAACAATGTATTGTCAACTGTCTTATTATTGATACTTATTACCGGTCTTTACTCAATTTTGGTTGATCCGAGAGAAAAGCCGGATGAGATATCTATATCCGAGATGGTTAAACAGATAAAAGCGGGAGAGATAGAAGAAATCATAGTTAGGGGTTCCACACTGGAAATAGACTATGTGGAAGAAGGTAGAAATAGTGCTGTGGCAAAAAGAGAAAGCGATGCCGCGATTTCCACCACTTTGACTAACTTGGGGGTAAGACCGGGGCAGTTGGAACAGGTGCGTATAGATGTGCAGAGAGAGACCGGTTTTGGTTTTTGGTTTGCGAATTTCGCTCCGTTCCTGTTCCCGCTGTTGCTGTTGGGTGTGATTATCTGGTTCTTTATGCGTTCAGTGAAGGGAGCAGGGATGCAGGCAATGAGCTTTGGTTCTTCAAAGGCTCGTATGATAGACCCTAACGATAAGTCTCAAAAAGTTACTTTTAAGGATGTAGCCGGAGCTAAGGAGGCTAAGCAAGAGTTGGAAGAGATAGTTGATTTTCTGCGTAACCCCAAAAAATTCTTAGACATAGGTGCTGAAATACCTAAGGGAGTAATGATGATGGGTTCGCCCGGTACCGGTAAGACGTTGTTGGCCAGAGCTGTGGCCGGAGAAGCGGGGGTGCCTTTCTTTTCCATCTCAGGTAGTGAGTTTGTGGAAATGTTTGTCGGTGTGGGTGCTAGTCGGGTAAGGGATTTGTTTCAGATGGCAAAAAAAGCGGCGCCGGCCATTATTTTTGTAGATGAGATAGACGCAGTGGGACGAATAAGAGGTACCGGCGTTGGTGGTGGTAATGACGAAAGAGAGCAAACTCTCAATCAAATACTGGTAGAAATGGATGGTTTTGAGCCAAATGCCAAGGTTATCGTCATGGCTGCTACCAACAGACCTGATGTACTTGATCCGGCCCTACTGCGCCCCGGAAGGTTTGATAGGCGAGTTACCATTGATTTGCCCGACAGAGATGATCGTAAGCAGATATTGAAAGTACACTCACGTAAGAAGCAAATGCAAGATGATGTTAATCTGGATATCATAGCGCAACGTACTCCCGGTTTTTCCGGAGCCGACCTTAGTTCTTTGATGAATGAAGCGGCTATTTTAGCGGCCAGAGAAGACAGAAAAAAGCTCGGTCAATTTGACCTGATCCGTTCCATAGAGAAGGTTATGCTGGGACCGGAAAGAAAGAGTCACGTTTTGTCTAAAAAAGAAAAAGAAATAACTGCCTACCATGAGGCCGGTCACGCTTTGGTGGCGTCTGTTCTACCATATACTGACCCCGTACAAAAGATATCTATTATTTCCAGAGGTAGAGCCGCTGGTTATACTTTGAAGTTGCCTGATGAGGACCGTCGTATGCATACTAAGAAAGAATTTATCGACGACATAACCATGACTCTTGGTGGTTATGTAACGGAAGAAATGGTCTTTGGAGACCTGACTACGGGACCATCGAACGATTTGCAGGTAGCCTCCAACTTAGCTCGTGATATGGTCACTAAATACGGTATGAGCTCACTTGGCCCTATTGCTCTTGAAGGTACCGGAGGTCGTCTTATAGGCGGTGGTATGAGTGAGGATCGTGGGTATTCGCCACAGGTTGCTAAAGCTATTGACGACGAGGTTGCCAAAATTATTGAAAATAGTAAGCAAAAAGCAAGAGAAATACTTACCAAGTACCGAGAGGCACTTGACGTTATTGCTAAAAGGTTGATGTTGGTAGAAACTTTAGAGCGTGATGATTACGAAGCCATTTTGAAAGCGGAAGGGGTTGAGATACGTGACGCTTATAAAGAAGAACGTATACATGAAGAATCCTTGGGTGACCCCAGCAGGGCTTTGGAAAACGAATCTTCGTCTCTTGCCGTAAACAAGAGTAGCGACTTATCGTCCCCAGAGAACAGCAAATGATTCTATCAATCAGTTGACCCCAGATGCTATTATGTTGGTAGTGTTGGTTTAGCGAGGTGGTGATTATTGTCACTGCTTGTTGTTAGTTATACCAATTAAAAATTATCAGTTACTTGTTGAATGACCATTGGTGATTAAGGTGGTTGTTTAAGACAAGTTGTATTTATTATCATTATGTCAATTTCGATAGAAAATTTATTTAGTAAATTTAAAATCGTTGGGTTTTATTTTGTGGTTGTCACACTAACAATTTTTATGTGGGCGACTTCTTTTGGCAGTGTTAGTGCCCAAACAGATGAGACAGCAAGCATTGCCGAGCTACGTCATC
Organism: Candidatus Kaiserbacteria bacterium; assembly: GCA_007117575.1. Classification (GTDB taxonomy): domain Bacteria; phylum Patescibacteriota; class Minisyncoccia; order Phycocordibacterales; family UBA918; genus OLB19. Next base: position 4,537 of record SKGH01000036.1, read on the forward strand.
AGTTAGAGATTTTGATGGCTGAGGTGGCCAGACTGCAGGCACAGTTGGCTATGCGTGAGCGATTGTTGCATGATTCTAAGGCAGAACGATGTATAGGTCGTGTTGGTCCGATACTAAGGTTTGGAGCTAGTGGAGAAGAAGTAAAAACATTGCAAAAAAATCTACATGAAGTATTAGGGTTAAGTACCCCCACTTTATCTATCAGTGGCGTTTTTGATCAAGAAACACGAGAAGTGTTACAGCGTTATCAAGTAAAGAGGGCAATCGTTAGTGCGGGAACCGCTGAGACCACCGGTTTTGGTCAACTGGGTCCGCGCACCAGAATGATGTTGGCTTACGACTGTTCAAAGGCTGAGGCGAAAGAAAGGGAAGATAAACAAAAACCGGAATATCCAAAAGTTCCGGATAAGGAAGATACAGACAAAGAAGAAAAAGCTGTAAAAATTGAAAGAATAAACCCCGTTCAAGGGTCTATAGGTACGGAGGTTCGTTTATATGGTCGTTTTGCTCGGTCTGGTAACGTAGTAAAGTTTGGTGATGGCTATTTAGGACCTTTCATGCCGGACCAGAGCGGAGTGATTACGTTTCGGTTATCAGACGCAATGTCCGTATGTCACCCTGATGAAGAGGCATGTATAATGATTGCTTGGTTGCCAGAGCCGGGTAAAACCTATCCCGTTTCCGTAATTGCTAATTCAGTGGAGAGTAATAAAGTGCGATTTAAGGTTGTAGATGAGATAATAGATCCTACAGACCCGACTCCATCCAAACTTTTTAATTTATCGGCAAAACATCACCCAAGTTATGACTCGCCTTATAGGGTAATTGCTTCTTTTAACCGCAGTACTCCCTGTACGTCTTACGCGGTTGCGTGGGGTGATGGAGAACATACTTCGGTATCTGTCGATAGACCCGACCTGACATGTTCGCAGGTGATTGCGCCAACCAGAGTTGAGCATGAATATCAAAAACCGGGTCGCTACAAAGTCACTTTGCGAATGAGTGACAGAGTAGAGACCGTTGAGGTCATTGTAGGGGAGGTTGAAGAAGACATTGCGATAGTTCCATCCATAGATTCAGTGCGTCCCTGGCAAGGGCCGTTAGGTACTGAAATAACTATTCTAGGTAAGTTTAGTAAAACCAGACATTCAATTCAGTTTGGTGAAGGGTACATACATGGGATAGTTTCAGATGGTCGTAGCTTGAGTTTTGTTTTACCGGATTCGTTGAGTGTATGTGGATTAGGAGCAGAATTGTGTAGAGCGAAGGCGATGTTGGTCACACCCGGTGTGTATCCTCTACTGGTTATAAATGAGAAAGGTGAAAGTCGAGTACTTCGTTTTCAGGTCACTCGTTAAAAGACCTGTATGAGGTCAAAAAACCACCGCTTATAGCGGTGGTTTTTTGACCTCACTGAACTGATGCATGAATTAGTATTTATCACTACATTTCAATCTTATCAATTACCGATAACAAACTTTCAATATCTTTTTGAGAGTGAGAGGGGAAGTTAGCAATTCTAAAAGTTGAAGTAGCTAGGCTACCGTAACCGGCACCGATGAGCATATCGGCATTCTTCACTTCAGCATGTAACTTACTTATATGTGAACTGTCTCCGGTTATGGTTATTATGGTGGGTGAGAGGTAAACCTCTTCTTGAGGAAAAGGGTTTAGTTTTGCGTGATTTTTAAAATAAGACCAAATTCGATTAGCTTTTTCCTTGGTATCATTAGATATTTTACTCAGACCCCCATTTTTAAGGTATCTTTCAGTTTGTTTGTCTAGTAAATAAATAGCTAGCATATTAGGAGTTTGATATGTGGGACCTCTGCCGTCTGCTTGGTTTTGTAAGTATGTTTGCCAACTCCACATACCGGCCAAATTTTTCCTTTGCTTGGTCATGTTAAGAGAGCGTTCTATGGCCCGAGGTGAAAGTATAAGTACACCAAGACCGGCGGGCAAACCAAAAGCTTTTTGTATTGAAAAGTACCAAGCATCACCGTTGAGTAGGTCAATTTCTAGCGCGCCGGCTATTGAAGTAATGTCTATTGCCAGTAATGTGTCAGGGTTTTTCTCACGTAAATACTTTATGTCACTCTCTTCATGGCAAACCCCCGTACTGCTTTCGTTGTAGCAAACAGTTAGTAATTCAGTGGCATTAGGTATATCGATTTTTGAAACGTCGATCTGCTTACCAAGCTCTACTTCAAATATTGTGGTTTCTTTATATAAAGCTTTTGATGCCACTGATGCTTTTTTAGAAAAAGCCCCGTTAACCAGATGAGTACTATGTTTTTCTACCAGATTAGCGACTAATGAGTGCCAAGAGGCAGAAGCAGAGTCTAGTAATAGTATTTGGTAGTCTTTTGGTACTTTTAAAAAAGACCGGAGATTGGCAAGACAGTTGTTGGCAGTATTTAAAAAGGCATCGCTTCTGTGTGACATTTCCATCACCCCTTCTTTAACAGCCTGATCTATATCAGTGTATACCGCATCGTTAATCTTGCTTGGTCCGGGAATAAAAGAGAGCTTTCTCATGATAATGATCGGTAAATTAATAATGTTTTCAACTTTCTCAGTGTAGTAGGCGAGTTTTGATAGACCCTTTTATTTTTTTTATATCTTCTACGTAGTTTAGTACGTTCCGGTCGTATTCAACGTCAGTAACGACATAGCCAATTTCGTCTTTGGTTTGTAAGAATTGACCGACTACGTTAGCTTTGTTTGAGTAAAAAACCTTGTTTATTTTAGCCAATAAACCCGGTTTGTTAAGGTGAATATTGATAATACGATGAGATTTCACATGAGTTGGCAATGAGACTTCAGGAAAATTTACCACTCCGACAGTGGAGCCGTTGTCAGAATACATGATAAATTTGTCAGCTACCTCATTTCCTATTTTGGTCTGCGCTTCTTCCGTACTACCAGCTATATGTGGGGTTAGAAGTACATTATCTAGGTCATGTAAAGGTGTATGAAATGGTTTGTCATTATTTTCCGGTTCTTCCGGGTAGACATCTACTGCCGCGCCAGATACGGAACCATCCTTAAGAGCGGTGGCTAGGTCATCTAGGTTTACCACATTTCCACGTGAGAAGTTAATAATCTTTACTCCCGACTTCATTTTTTTTATAGTTTCAGCCCTGACCATGTTTTTGGTGTGTGTGGTAGAAGGTACGTGATAGGTTATGATGTCTGATTTTTTGTATAGTTCTTCTAAACTGGAAACAGCGGTAGCGTTGCCGTGAGAAAGTTTGTTCACTATATCGTAATACCTGATTTGCATGCCAAGAAAGTCAGCCAAAATGGAAACCTGACTACCGATATTTCCGTAACCAACGATACCTAACGATTTGCCACGTACTTCATGAGCACCTTTGGCAGTTTTTAGCCAAAGATTGTTTTTAGACGCGTAGTATTTCGTTGGTAAATCTCTTAATAAAAGTATTATGGACGCCAGTGTTAGTTCGGCTACGCTTCTGGTGTTTGAGAATGGTGCGTTAAATACCGGTATGCCTTTTAATCTTGCGGTAGCTAAGTCTATATTGTTGGTACCGATACAAAAACAGCCAATACCTATCAGCTTAGGAGCTTTACTCAATACATCAGCGTTAACAAGGGTTCTTGAACGTACTCCCAAGAAATGAGCTGTCTCTAAGTGAGTTTTAAGCTCTGTAGCGTCGGGCGCGTATGCTAATTCTGTTATGTTGGAATAACCAGCTTGGCGTAAGGCTTCGGTAGCACTAGAGGCTATGCCCTCAGTAAGCACTATCTTGATCTTATTTTTAGGAAAAGAATGTTTCATTTTTTTATTATCGCACTATACAGTAAAGACAGAAAAAATAAAGCTCCTCAAGTCTTTTGCGGAATTTGCCAAATGAGGGGAGTTTTCGGTTATTATTTTTCTTTTTTGATTGCCTGTAAAGCCACAAAAATGATCAACTACTCCAGCTTGATAGGCGGACAGATCGTTAGCCCCGTCTCCGACCAGACAAGTATTGCCGGTTATTTTGTAGGTTTTTTTAATATACTCTATGACATCAGTTTTACCTTTGTCACTAAAACAGGGTTGTTCGTTGTCAATACTTACTACTTTACCATTTTCATCATATAGACAATGATTGGTAAAGACCCTTGTTTTAGGGATAGACAGTAGTTTGGCGGTAGGTAGTATGCTGTCAAAAAAACCACCACTGACTATGTAGCAGATAGCTATTTTTTTGGTTTCAATCTCATTGATCAGTTCCGAGAAGCCTTCTGTGACGTGGTTAGCAAGCTCATTTCCCACTGTTTGAAAGTCTGTTTTAGTCAGTGGTACTACTGATATTCTTTTCTTCAGAGATAGGGTAAATGGAAGATTGCCTTCCATACCGGTCCTTGTTATGTCTTCAATATTACGCATTATATTTTGACGATTAGGGTTTTTTCTCAGAGCAAAAGAAATGACCTCGTCTAAAGACTCTTTAGTGATGATGGTAGAATCAAAATCAAAAAAAAGATGGTTTAATGTTTTATGTTCTTCCGTCATGAAGGGTAGTTTAAGACACTATTTTACCATCGTCCATCTTTATCACTCGGTGACAGTTTTTAGAGTATTCCTTTTCATGAGTGACGAGTACTATAGTTTGTCCTTCACGGTTTAGTTTTGTCAGTAGCTCTATAACCTGTTTACCGGACATGCTGTCTAAGTTGGCGGTGGGTTCGTCAGCAAATAAGATATCGGGTTTTCCGGCAATGGCGCGAGCGATGGAAACCCTTTGTTGCTCCCCTCCTGAAAGCATGCCGGGTAGATGTCCATATCTCTGGTCGAGACCAACGGCGTCCAGACAGTCTTCTGCTGTTTTGTTGGCGGTTTCATAATCAATACCTCTCATTAAGAGCGGTATCAAAACATTTTCAGAAGCTGTTAGGTCAGGCACTAGGGCGTAGTCTTGAAAAACAAAACCAAGGTGTAGCAGTCTAAATATAGTTTGTTCATGATCTGAGAGTAGCGACACCTCAACTCCATTTAAAAAGATCTCTCCCTCACTGGGTTTATCCAATAACGATAGTTGGTAGAGTAGGGTAGATTTTCCGGCGCCGGACCTTCCCATGATGCCAACGAATTCACCATCTGACACTTGTAATGACACACCTCTTAACACATGTGTTTTGGTGCGACCGGAACCAAATTCTCTATGTAAATTGTTGGCTTTAATTCTTATCATAATTATTTTCTACCTAAAATAGCGCTTAAAGTATTTTGTCTTACTATCATCCATGCCGGTAGGAAGCCAGCCACTAAAGTAACTAAAAATAGTACCGCAAAGCGTATAAATGTACCTAACGGTTCTGCCAGTAGTACCCCATCACTGAATGGAAAGTCTATGGGGTTGGCGTTGAAATATGGAACTAAAAACAAATAGATTATCAAGGCTCCCAAAAAAGAGCCAACAAGGGCATAGCCACTGGCTTGTATAACATAGGCTATTTCTATTGCTCGAGGATCTATTCCTATAGCTTTAAGTATACCTATGTGGCGTCTGCGAGATAGGGCATTTATGAAGATTATTATGAAAATAGATATAGATGCCACCACTATACCGATCGAGCCCACTAAAAGACCTAAAATATTAAACGTGTCACGAATGTCAGTTAAAAATTTTGGCAGAGCATCTTCAAAGGTTTGTATTTTTGCTTGCCTATCAAGTCCGCTGGCCTTTAATGCATCTCGTAACTCAACCCGATTAGTATTTGGTTGAGTACGTACAACTATCAGATTGGCATCGTGGTCTAGACGCCCAAAGGTACGACGAAATTCACGCTCCGGCATGTAGATACTTAGAGAAACTTCGTCTCTTTTTGACTTCACTATCCCTTTTACAGTAAATTCACGAGCTCTTTCACCGGACCCGATACGGACTATATCACCGGGTACTATGTCTGAAAGTGAATCGAATATATCGCCGAATTGTTCAGCATATCTATCAACAAAGTACGCACCCAGCAGAATTTGACCATCTTCTGTGTCGCTTATGTATTCGCCTTCAACCACGAACTCTGACAAGCTTACCATATTGTCTTCAAGGACAGGGTCTATACCGACTATGTTAGCCATCACTATGTCTCTTTCGCCACGAAGGTTTCGGCGTTCGCGAAAGTTTGCCTCTACCAAAGCGTTGGTGGAATGTCTGACGGAATATTTTTTTATTTCCGGATAAGTTTCCAAGGTGCGTATAAGGCTGGGTGTCTGAAGTATCCTGTTTTCAGTATCTAAGGGAGATATGATTATATCTCCCAAAGAATATTCGTAAGCAGATCTTACGGCACCATCAACAATACCCACCAGTATCCCGGAAATAGCAACCAAGTTTAAAAACGTTAAGGTCATCACTGAAATTATCAAGCCGGTTGTCCACCAGCTTGCTCTTTGGATTTGTCTTAGTCCCAGCAACCAACCAACTTTTAATGCATTCATGAAAAATTAGGGAATTACTAATTTGGTACCGACTGATAATCCCTCTATGGCCACAAAGCCATCGTTGCCGACAAACACAATTTCGATTGGTGCTCGTTCAATTTTTCCATCCACTAAAGTGAACACATATGGCTCTACGTCCATCTCGTTAATGAATCTAATCGGTATCCTTAACGCTTCTTTTTTATCTTTTATAATGATGTCAATATCCGCGTTCATACCCGGTCTAAGCCATTGTGGTGTTTCGGATAATTGTAATGTGACTTCAAAATATGCCACACCGTCTATGGTTGATGGTATGGGAGATACGTAGCTTATTTCCGCTGAAAATGTTTCGGAGCGTCTAGCGTCAAAGATTACTTCAGCTTTCTGACTTGTCTGAAGGTTGGCGATGTCTATTTCGGGTACCCTAGCGACTAATTCGTAACCCTCTGTGGCTAGAATAGTAAATGCGGGTTCTAAGCTGGTGGTTTCGCCTGGTAAAATATTTACATTTGTAATTATTCCCGAAAACGGGGCGTAGACAGAGCGGTCAGCTATCATGGAGTCTATTCGGTCAATATCTGCCTGAGCTTGGTCAATGCGAGCGTCTGCTCTGATTAGAGTCTCGGTTCTGATGGGGGCCATGAGCAGATCGCGTTCTTTTTCTGCCAATAACAGAGCGTCTCCGGCGGTTTGTATAGCTGTTAAGCGAGATTCTTTAGCCCTTTCATAATTGTTTAGATTGGCTAAGTAGCTGGGGGCACGTTTGTTGGGTACGTCTATTGTCCAGCGTGTATTGTGCAGTCTTTGATCGGGTTCAATTTGTAGATATAAACCACAATCACCAAAAGTACCGGGATGTTTATCAAAAGCAGTAAAGACCCCATTTTCTATACCTCTAAGTTGAAACGAAAAACCTGATTTCGCACCGGAGCGATAAAAAAGAATCTCGTATTGACCTTCTGTTTGGCAAGTATAAGTACCCGATACAGTAGGCGCTGTTACATCACGATTTTGGTCTGCAATCACCGCCTCAAGACCGGTTGAATATAGTAGTTGTCTTGCTTGCTCTACGGATATGTCTTGTTCTTTTTCAACTCTGGCTAGAGCTTCTTTTCTGGTTCGCACCACTTCTTCAGATACCGATATGGCTTCGGTCTGTGGACCTAGTAATAGCTCATCTCTTTCTGCTCTCGTGGCTCTTAGCATGGCGTTGGCTCTGTTCCTGTCCATTACTAAGGTTTCTGAGGCAAGAGAGCCTAATATATCGCCAACATTGACAACATCTCCTTCTTTGACATTGATAACAGAGACTACTCCGGAAGAGGGGAAGTTTAACCTAGCTAACTCTGGTGCTCTTACCGATCCGGACACTGAAACTATTTCAGATACCGTACCTTGATCTATGACTGTACTGATAAGACCGTTATGTTTTTCGGATTTAAGGATAGAAATCAGTAAGTAAACGGCGATTAGAATCATTAAACCGGCTATAGTGAAGGCAATGAGTCTGAGTATTTTTTTTGTTAACATGGTTAAAGTAGTATAGCAATATTTGCGTGTTGGGTTTCAATGTTATAAAGTAATGGTGGTGATAAGCAGTAAAATATGTTTTTCGCCAAGTTTCTGATGTTTTTTATTCAGATAACCGCCTGTAGCTCAGTTGGTAGAGCGCGAAGCTTATACCTTCGTGGTCCTTGGTTCGAGTCCAAGCGGGCGGACATTTAAAAATACACAGTTTTGTGTTATATAGATTAGGGTTTTTGTTTCTTGTGTTCTCTCACAATTTTTGGAGTCGGTCATGACTAAAGTGCCTGTGATTAGGAATCAAGATGTGCGGATACAATTTTATCCAAACACTTTGATCAGAACTTTTCAAATTGATCTGCTGAGAAAATGGTGCAACAGTGATTGGTGTGAGCATTTGTCGAGAAAGTTTCTCACGCAAGTGGGTAGACTGAGAAATTTAAAGATACTGAGGTTTGAGATAAGTTATATAGAAGACAGAGGCATTTCCGCAATTGAGTTGGATGTTTCTGTTTCTAGTAATAATGATTGGGAACAGGTTCAAGATGAAATCATTACTGCCTTAAGAACTTTTGCCGATAAGGTCAATCAAGCTTTTTATCGTACTCAATAGAAGAATCATAATAATAAGTGTCCCATCTTTAATATCCTCGGTTAAACCCGAGGATTTTATCAGTTTTGTCTTACTTCATTTTAAGCTTTATTCATATTTGAGCTTAAAATAGCGTTTTTGCTTGGGCATGTTCCCGAACTCGATTTCCCGCACTTTTCTAGAAATTTATGGCTTAACCATGTGAGTTAAATGGTTAAAATGTGAGTTCGGGGACAGACCCTACTTAAGACTGAGTATTGCTTTGGTTTGAGTAAATCATGACTTACGCGTTTCTGATGAAGTTCAAGGCGTTGAGGAGCGAAAACCTGTAAATAAAAATGCACTCAACCCACGGTCGTAGTAGGGTCGAGTGCGCGCTTGATGTGTTAGTGGACTATGTATTGATCGCAGTTGTTTAGTATTATCTTGTTAACCTCATTTTTTAAAAATCGTGCCTCATTGCCAGCTATCACATTATGATGTTGCCACCAAGCTAGTTCCGTGTCTAGTAATTTGGATGAGTAGATAAATGAATTCGTCTTATTGTTGTTTTTAGTTATGACGATAATACTTATACCCATAATAATAAAAATTTCTATTTTATTCATCTTAATGCTCCTTAGAACAAATCTAAATCATTTATAACATGATTTTTTCTTTATTTTAATTAAGCTTGGTCTAGTTAGATGTTCTGCATCCCCCCCCTTTTTTATTAATAGTAAATATAGTGTTAATAAATAAATCTTTCTTTTAGTAATAGTGACTCTACGGCATTTTTATTATCGGTAAAAACAGTATCTTTACTTTTTATAGTGTCAACAGGTTCAATGCGTAAGTCTTTAAGTTTCATACTGCCATCTTTTGTTCTTATGGTTAGTTCGTCGGGTAGAAGATTGCCACCGTTGTCATTTTTACTCAGTACATATACTAAGTTTTGTACTATTTTGTCTTTGTCGAATTCCGGTCTGGTTATGTATAGTTCTACATGTGGAAATACATCCATGAGGGTCTTTGAAAAAGAACCTATCAAGTTTCTTTCGACATGGTTTTCGGCTCTGGCTATGAAGTTTATAAAGACAACGCCGTCTTCTGTAATAGAGTCTTTTAGTAATTCGAAAAATTCTCTAGTAACAAGGTGTGGAGGTATATAGAAACCTGTACTGAAAGTATCTATAAACACCCAGTCGTATTTTTCTGAGTTCTGTCGTAAAAAAACCCTTGCATCCATAAGGTGATTTATTATTTTTTCGGTTTCAGGTAGGCGAAAATATTCTTTAGCCAATTCGAAAAGTATGGGCTCTATCTCTACCGTGTCAATTAGAAGTTCAGGGTGATCTAGGTTAAGTTTACGAGGGATAGTATATGCTCCACCACCTAACATTAAAAAACGTTGTCCCTCAGGTTTTATTACCGGAAAGAAATCGGCAAACTGTGCATATCGATAGACAAGCTCATCATTTTCTAAAAAAATCGCAGAAGAGTTGTTAATGTCTCTTTTTAAAAAGCGAGCGGGGCGACCTTCGTATTCACCGTCAAAGATAACTATGTGTGAATAATAACCATGTTTTTCGAAAATGGTATTGGCGTACAGGGTGTGTTCAAACAACAGATAGGTCATCAACACTGTAGCCAATAGTGCCACCATAATAGGCTTCTTTAGTTTGAGGTCGTTTCTGCTGTCGTACTGACCTTCTTTTTTTAACAAGCTTTTTATTAACAGGCCACCTACTATTCCAAGTATTATTAAAATTATAGCGGTACCTGACATGGTCGCTTTTAGGCCGAAAGTAGGAATAAGAAAAAAGCCAGCCATGAGACTACCGGTTATACTACCGGCAGTGCTCCAGAAAAAAGTTGAACCGACAATGCGTCCTGACTCGTCCACACTGACGTTTTTAGATAACAATTTTATAACGTAGGGCGAATCTATACCGAGAAGAAAAGCAGGGAGCAAGAAAAAAATGATGGAAAAGAAAAGAGGCCCTATTCCTAAAGGTGTGCCTGGCGCTATATGAGGCAGAGAATATGTAGCTATAAGGGTCAGACCCAGTAAAGATAGTCCGCCCAAGGTGATTATCGAGTATAAAGGTATGTGATATGGATGCTTGTCAGAGAATTTACCGCCAAAGTAATAGCCTAAACTGAGGGCAAATAATACAACGGTAAGTATACTTGAAAAAACAAACAAAGAAGAGCCAAAATATGGCGCCAGCATTCTAACGGCGGCCACTTCCATGATCAAAACAGCAGAGCCGGTAATGAAAACCGTACAGTACAGTATTAGTCGTGTGTAAGACATAGAACGTTGAGCATTATAGCATTTTTATTTAGACCAGTTGTAATAACCAACATTTTTCAAACTTTTCCAGTAA
>SKGH01000013.1 GCA_007117575.1 Candidatus Kaiserbacteria bacterium
GGACCTCGATGAGACTCCAAACAGTTTCTGACGTAATAAACCAAAAAATGTTTTAGTCAGTCACGAAAGAATATAAATGATCACGGAAACCGGGGCTGGGTCAGCGCCTCGAACTTCATTAGAAATGCGTAAGTTATGGGAGATTAAGAAATCTCCCCGACACTTTGTAGCTGAAGCAGTTGTGCGTAAAGTCCGCCTTCTTTGTTTGCCAGCTCTGAGTGTGGTCCGTCTTCTGCTACATATCCATTTTCCAGCACTATTACTTTATCGGCTTTTTGTACTGTGCTTAGGCGGTGAGCTATGATTATGGTGGTGCGGTCTTTGGTTATGTGTTCTAGAGCTTCTTGAATCAAGCGCTCACTTTTAGTGTCTAGGTTTGAAGTGGCTTCATCAAATATCAGTATGTCCGGATTGGCTAAAATAGCTCGTGCGATACCCACTCTTTGTCTTTGCCCACCGGACAACTTGATGCCCCTTTCGCCCACCAGAGTATCGTATCCTTCTGATAGGGCGGTCACAAATTCAGTAACGTTGGCTATCTTTGCCGCTTCTTCTATTTCAAATTGCGTTGCTTCAGGTTTTGCGTAAGCGATATTGTCTTTAATGCTGGCGTTAAAAAGTTCTACTTCTTGCGGAACGATAGCAATCTTGCCACGAAGTGCCTCGAGGTCATAATCTTTCAGGTTATTGCTTCCAATTTTTATACTACCTGTTTGAGGGTCGTAGTGTCGGTATATAATACGGACAAGAGTGGTTTTTCCACCACCTGAAGGTCCTACTAAGGCGGTCATTTTTTTACCCGGTATTACTACGTCTACATTATGTAAAGCTTTTTTTTCATCTTTGCCGTAAGAAAATGATACGTTATGGAACGAGATGTCATCATGAATCTGTTTAGGTATGATACCGTTTTTTGGGTTAGTCACTGTCGGTTCCTCACTAAATATTTGCCATAAACGATTTAGCGCGTCACTACTTTCTATTATTCTGTCGTATAGACGACTAACACGCCACATTGAGGTTAAGGCTTTTTGAGAAACTGTCGTGATAAAAACAAAGCTACCGATAGTAATATCGCCTAGATAAATTAGATATACGCCAAAAGCAATAATAATGACTTCCGCTAAGTTAACGATTATGTCACGGTTTAGATTACGTTTGAAAATGATGCCAAACATATTTCTAACCGAGGAATTAAAACGATCTACAATAGAACCGTATTCCAGCACTTCTCTATTTTCTTGCGAGAAGGACTTCACTGTATTTATATTGATCACAGACTGTGTCATTTTGCCATGACTTTGTTCATATGAGTCGCTGATCTGTTTACGGTACGGGTCAACTTCTTTGTTCATGCGGTAAGTGAGTATGGCAAATATGGGAATGAATAAAATAAAAATTAAACCAAAGCGAATATCTATCCAGAGTAGAATAATAATGGTTATTATAAGTTGAAACGCGGTTGGAATTACGTCCCATAAAAGGTTGTCAAGCAGATTCGATATTTTATCTACTCCACGATGGATCTTACCTACTTTGTTACCAGTGTTTTCTTTCTCATGGTACTGCAGGTCAAGAAGTACCAGTTTTTCTTGTGCTTTTTTAAATAGATAGCTTTGCGCGATCACTGAGACTGCTATACTTTGTCTTCCTACAAAATAAAATATAAATGAACTGGTTTGTGTAGCGACAAACATTCCTATTATGAGTATGCCTATATATTCTATTTGTTCAACTCCGGTGGTGGTTATGGTGTCGATTATAAGTTTGAGTATGTATGGTCCGGCGAGTTTTACTAGCTCTATCAGGACCATAAGGCTGGCAAGTAGCAAAAAACGATTGTGTACCGGTGTAAGTAGTTCCCACAAGTTTTTCCAAAAATTTTCCATAGATTAATGTTTCATTGTAACATTTTTTAATAGACTGAGTTCTGAAAAAGTATGAATTTTATTACATCGCTAAAGATTAGCTAGTGGTCTTAATAAATAAAAAATTTAGAATGGGTGATATACTGCAGTTTATGTCTGTAATAAGGGTTCGCCATAGATTGTTGACAAAAAAAAGCTACAAACTTATTATAATTGAGACTTGTTTATCCTTAGTAAATTTTAAGGTTTCAAGGAGGGGAAGTCGATACATCTTTCTTCACTGTTTCAATAAACATTGAAGAAAGGGTTTTGTTAAAATCAATATTTTACAAAATTTTCAGAGATTGTAGTGCTTACCAAACACTAGACGTTTTGTCGGATAAACATCCCTAATCTGATGCAAATGAGAGCCAATCTATAAATTATGTATGTATGTATGTATGTATGTATGTATAGATTGGAAACTCGGTGGAACCGCGGTTTTAAAATCGTCCGAGTAAAAATTCAAATACTTGTATTTGAATTTTTACTCGGACTTTTTTATTTAATTTTATACTTATGTTAAAAAATTTGGAAAACAAAAGACACACTTTAGCTCATTTGCTGGCAGCAGCGGTTTTGGAAAAATATCCGGAGGCTAAGGTCACTATTGGTCCGGTTATAGAAGATGGTTTCTACTACGATATAGATTTTGGTGAGGCCGTGCTTAGTGATAATGATCTTAAGGGTATACAAAAAGTGATGAAAAAGCTTTTAAATAAATGGACTGAGTTTACTCATGAGGTTGTAACGTCAGAAAAAGCGCGCCAACTTTTTGCCAACAATGAGTATAAGTTGGAACTCATAGATGAGATAGTGGAAAAAGGTGATGAGATTACTTTATATACTTGTGGTGGTTTTACTGATCTGTGTAGTGGAGGACATTGTTCTAAACCTAAAGACGAGATTGATCCGGATTCTTTTAAGTTAAATAAAATTGCCGGCGCCTACTGGCGCGGTGATGAGAAAAGAAAGATGTTAACGCGCATTTATGGGGTTGCTTTTGATAATAAGGAAGAACTGCAAAATTATGAGAAACAGATGGCAGAAGCCGTTAAACGTGACCATAGAAAGCTAGGGGTAGAATTAGATTTATTTACCATTTCACCTTTAGTCGGTTCAGGACTCCCACTTTTGAAACCAAACGGTATGATCATTAGACAGGAGATAGAAAAATATATTTGGGACTTACACAAAGATAAAGGATATTTGCGAGTATGGACTCCACATATTACCAATTTAAATCTGTATGAAAAAAGTGGACACGCGGAAAAGTTTGGTGAAGAGTTGTTTAGGGTTAAGGGCGGAGAGGAAGATTTTGCTTTAAAGCCTATGAATTGTCCCCACCATATGCAGATATATGCCGACAATCAATTTTCTTATCGTGATATGCCTGTTAGGTATTTTGAACCGGCAACTGTTTATCGGTATGAGAAGTCGGGACAGCTTTCCGGGCTAACCAGAGTGCGAGCCATAACACAAGACGATGGTCATTTGTTTTGCAGAGTCAGTCAGATAACCAGTGAAGTTTCTACTATTGTGGATATTGTAAAGACTTTTTATAAGACGATGGGGCTGTTAGATGATTATCATGTAAGTCTTTCAGTGCGAGGAAAGGAGGGAATGTATTTGGGTGAAGACGTGGTTTGGGAGCGGTCAGAGAGTGCTTTGGAAGAAGCCGCTAAAATGAATGGTTTGAATTATAAGCGAGTGGAAGGGGAGGCGGCCTTTTATGGGCCAAAACTTGATTTCATGTTTAAAGACGCTATAGGTAGAGAGTGGCAACTGGCAACTATACAGTGTGATTTTAATTTACCGGAACGATTTGACTTATCATTTATAAATGAAAAAGGTGAGAAAGAAAGACCGGTTGTGATACATAGAGCTATCTCCGGTTCATTGGAAAGATTTATGGGGGTTATGATAGAGCATTTTGCTGGAAATTTTCCACTTTGGTTAGCACCTACACAGGTGGCTGTTATACCTATTGCGGAGCCACATTTCTCTTACGCGGAAGATATACAAGAAATTTTGGCTAAATCAAACATTCGAGTCAAAGTGTTTAAAGGCAATGAGTCTTTTGGTAAGCGAGTGCGTGAGGCCAAGATAAAAAAAATACCTTACTTGGTAGTAGTGGGTGATGAGGAGGTTTCAAATGATAAAGTGATGTTGGAAAGTCGTGATCTGGGTAAGGTGGGCGCTTTAAGTAAAGAAGGACTTATGGAGCGTTTGATTTCGGAAATAGATTTAAAGGCACTGGGCACTAAACAATGATGGCCTTTTCTCAGACGGTGTTTTCTTAATAGACTATGACTTTTTATCTAGCCGGTAACTAGTATGTAAAGAAAGTAAGTTAATTACAAGACTTACGCGTTTGGCGAATTTCTTTGTTGCTTTCGTCACTCAAACCTTTCATCGTACCACCAAGTACGCCTCACCCAGCTCCAGTTTCCGTGATCATTTATATTCTTTCGTGACTGACTA
>SKGH01000087.1 GCA_007117575.1 Candidatus Kaiserbacteria bacterium
CCATATTTTCAGCCTGTCCAGACATATGTCCTTTATAAAAGACATATGTCTTTTATAAACTTGAAAAACTCAACTCTTTTTTCAAGTTATGATTAATTCTGCAAAAAATTATTTAAGAGTGCCCTAAATCGGTGAGGGTAGTTGAATTGAATGTACTAACAATTTACTTATTGAGATTATTAAAAATGAAGTTCGTTCGTTGATAGTTTCGTATAAAAGTATCATGACTTACGCGTTTCTGATGAAGTTCGAGGCGCTAAGGAGCGAAAACCTAAGGTGTACTTGGTGGTACGATGAAAGGTTTGAGTGGCGAAAGCAACAAAGGAATTCGCCAAACGCGTAAGTCCTGAGTGTAAAAAATCCTATATTTATCACCTATACATCTATATAAAAATGCCCTCGTAGAATTTTTTGAACTCATTTGTACCTAAGGTAACCTTATTGTTGTCGGGGAGCCGGGAATCGAACCCGGGCCGCACGGTCCCAAACCGTGTACACTACCATTATGCTACACCCCGAAAAAACATGTATACTATAGCATAAGGGTTTAAGTGTGCATATAGATAGATAACAACTTGAAGATTGTGGTTTGTATTTATTTGTATCGTAGATTGGTTTAGGTTAATTGTATAAACCCAACTTACTTGATTCTTTAAGAATGTATTTTAAGTATTAATTTTAAATGAAAAAAAAGCAGTTGTTATATGTTCATGGCGGTGGTTCGTACTCTAATTATGTGGCGTTTTTGAATCATCTAAGAAATGCTCCAATAGATGACCCGCTAGGAGAAAGACCATTAATATGGACCAATTCTTTGAAGGAAGATCTTGGCGATTTTTTTGATGTTTATACGCCGACTATGCCTAATAAGCAAAATGCTAAATATGAAGAATGGCTTATCTGGTTTGAACGTTATATTACATTTTTAAAGCCAAACTCTGTTTTGTTAGGTTGGTCGTTGGGCGGTTATTTTTTGTCCAAATACCTTTCTGAAAACAAATTTCCAACCAGTATAGACTCTCTGTATTTGTTGGCGGCTCCTTTTTGGTCTGAAGATCTGGGAGAAGAAGACTGTGCAGATTTTAGCTTTGACCATGAAAATTTGGTTAAATTAGAACAGCAAGTCTTAAGAATATATATATTTCATTCTAAAGATGACCACATAGTTTCCTTTAGTCATGCCAAAAAATACAAAGAATACTTAAAAAATGCTAAGTTAGTCGAATTTTCTGACCGCAATCATTTTATTCAGTCTGATTTTCCAGAATTAATATCTTATTTAAAAGAAGAAATCAATACTTAAGGTAGTGAAGATATAAATAAAAATATCTAATTATTATTTATTGAGTAATATGCAAATATCAATAATTAATTTTGAATATAAGGCGAATATCTTGATAAGTAAGAAATCGGCAACTCTAACGTCATCAAGTATAATGGTTCTTTCATGAGCAAACCAGATAATGGGTCACAAAAGAACCAGGAGGCGCTTTTTTTAAAAGCAGTTGACAATTATAGTGATGCGTTGTTTCGTCATGCCTATTTGCGCATAAGTGATCGTGAAAAAGCTTTAGACATAGTTCACGATACTTACACAAAAGTATGGATGTATGTACGCAACGGTCATCAGGTAGAATCTTTTAGACCCTTTTTGTACAAAGTACTAAATAATCTCATTATAGATGAGTATAGAAGGATAAAGGAGTCGTCCTTAGATGCTTTAATGGAAGAAGTTGGTGTCGACGAAGGATCTTTTGATGAATTGAAAGATAATTCCATTGAATCTTTGACGGCAACCTTGGATGGTAAAAGGGCGTTTCTACTTCTTGAAACATTACCTGATCTGTATAAAGAGGTGTTGGTACTAAGGTTTGTTGATGGTCTGGGGCCAAAAGAGATAAGTGAGCTGGTAGAAGAAAGTGAGAACGTTGTTTCAGTAAGGTTACATAGAGGACTGAACTTACTTAGACAAAAAATGACCGAAGAGGAGCAAAAAATTAACAAGAAATTATCGGGAAGAAATTAAGTCAAATAAAAAACCGGTTTCAATTTTCATACAATATAGAGTTGATAATGTAAATAATTTTAAAATGAAGAGTTTTAAGGAACAGTTTAAAAAACAATCAGAGCGTATACGCTTAAGTAGTCGTGAAAAAGGTGACCTTAAAAACAGGTTGGTTTCATACATGGAGTATCACCCTTTGACTGATAACACACGCGGTCTTTATGAAAACAGGGTAGATAATACTTTTATACCTAGCCCTAGCTTCGCTTTTAGGTTCAGTGCAAGATATGTAAAAAGTTTTGCCGGTTTGTTTGTGGTGTTTATGGTGGTGGCCATTCCCGTTTTTGCTGAAAAGTCTTTGCCGGGAGATGTATTGTATCCAATGAAGGTTCAGTTTAACGAGGAATTGCGTTCCACCCTTTCTTTTTCACCACACGCAAAAATCGAGTGGGAAACAGCACGTTTGGAAAGAAGGATCTCAGAAGCTCGTTTGTTGGCTAAGGAGGGGCGTTTGACCGATGATGCTGAAAGATTGGTGACGAAGGCCATTAAAAAGCATTCAGATAATGCTCAGCAACGTATCGTGGCTCTACGAGAAAAAAATGAAGACGAGGCAACTATGGCTGAGTTGAGTCTGGTTTCGTCTTTGTCCGTTCAAGCTGAGGTTTTAGAAAGTGAGCTGGAAAAGATAAAATCTGAAACAAACGATTTTATGATGCTTGGTTTGACCGCCTCAGTTAGGGAGGCTAGAGATACCGCTCTTGCTTTATATAGTGAGTCACCTATAACCTATCAAAGGCTTATTGCTCTTTTGGAAAGAGAAACTACTTACGCTTTTGAATTATATGCCACTTTGTCTTTTGAAATGAGTGAGGCGCAAAAAAATTCTGTAGAGCGTAGTTTGCAAGATATTGATCGGAAGATAGAATTCGCTAAATCTATCATGGATACGCATGGCGAGAAGGAGGGTATTGAAAAGGGTGTTGATGGGGAGGTTGATGAGGTAATACATATCGATGTAAATGTTACAAATAAAGCCAGTACTACAAAACCAAATATCAATATTGATACTGGCATAGTGACCACAACTTCAGCAACTGGTTCGGTTAAGGTTGATATCTCCTCTGATGAGGGGGTTAAAATAGTTCGGGATGAAGTCGCCTCCACCAGAAATGACAGTTTGCTGTCTAATGCTTCAAATACTGATTCATTCAAAGATCTTTTTGTAGAAAATGATCAAGAAGCCGGTAATGAATTTGTATTAAAAGAAAATAACCAAATAATCTATTTTTCATCAGAAATATCAGAACACGAGGCGGTAGCCATATCTGTTTTGCGAGAAGCTTTGGCTGATACACGTAAATTGATAAGTTTCATGACCGATATAGATGTTAGAAATTCGGTAAGCTTGGAAAGATTAGTACCGGTTACTCCTACTAGGGAAGAGAAGGTTGAGTTTGTTATACACAAATTAGACTATATTTTGCTTAATCAAAAACAATTAGAGACAAAAAATATAGAGGGTTTTGAGTTAGAGGAAGATATTTTAAGTGGTAAAGAAGAGTTAAAAAACTTAGTTGAAAAAACTGCAAAATTATTGGAAGAAGGAGAAACAGAGACCGCCGTAGAGACAGTCAAGACGGCCGAGGAAGTCATGGTATCACTAATGGATAAGTTAGAACTTTTGTTTGAAGTTAAAAATTCAACCACAATAACTGATTCTGATGATGTTGAGATACTGGATTCTGAAAATGAATCTGAAGAAACGGCGTTAGAAGTAATCAGTGCTGAAGAGGAAGAAAAAGATGATGTAGATAATACCACAGACTGATCATTTACGTTTTTGAAGGCAAGTGTTATTAAAATAACTCCTTTTGTGAGCGTTAAAGTCCATTACCTAGAGTCCAGTAAAAAAACACCAGTTGAATCGTACAAAAAAACTTGACACATGTAGACATTTTCCTATATATTTATATTGTATGCGTTTAGATGCATCAGTTTCAACAGACTCGTTCACTAACACTTTTAATGTCGTGTGTTTCTTGATGTTCGTCATTCTAGTGATAGTGAACGGGTCGGTTAGTGTGTAGTAGCAACACAGAGCAAAAACAAAAAACCGACCCACAAAAAGGGTCGGTTTTTTGTTCAAATGATGAAATAGTTCTTTGAATAGATTTGATTACTGCGATTCGCGTTCGGTGGTATGTCCAATTTTTTAATGCCTGTTTTTATTTATTTTGTGCAAATAAATAAAAACAGGACTTACGCGTTTGGCGAATTTCTTTGTTGCTTTCGTCACTCAAACCATTATCGTACCACCAAGTACGCCTCACCCAGCTATAGTTCCGGTAAACATTTATTACTAACGTAATAAACCAAAA